>JACMLS010000904.1 GCA_014379485.1 Bacteroidia bacterium
TCTGGAAAAGTGATGGCACTGCAACCGGAACAAATTTGTTTTTTTCAACACTTGCCGGCATACAGGCTTGCTACGTTTCCAATTTATTTATTTCGAGTAACAAATTTTATTTCATTGCTGAAAACGGAGATTTTTTCAATACTGATACTTTAATGCTTTGGAAGAGTGATGGAACTGTTGCGGGAACAAATAATATAAAAAATTTTATTACCTACTACCCGACCTTAATGTCAAATCCAAAAATAATACAGGAAAACAACAATAAAATAGTTTTTGTAGCAGGTGGCATGGGATATCAGATTTTATTATTTAGCTCTGATGGAACTACTGCAGGATCTTTTCTTTTAACAGATTCAATCTCTAATGGTATTGATCCATTCGATCCGGACCTCCATCTTCCATTTCTAAATAACAACTGGTTTTTTCCTAATTACTCTACTGTTAGCGGTTTTGGCGATGAATTAAGCATTTCAAACGGAACCTCATCAGGTACATCAATGTTAAAGGACATAAACTCAACCGGAGGATTCTGCGATGCCCCTGTTTGGTACTTTAATAATATTATATGGAACAACAAATTTTATTTTATTGCCAATGACGGAAACGTTGGGAATGAACTTTGGGAATCGGATGGTACGGCAGGGGGTACACAACTAGTTCTTGATATTTATCCAGGAGGTAATAATGGGTTTGGGAATTCAGGTGTAGGTGATGAAGCATTTCATCCTTTTGTGGCAGGCAACAAATTATTTTTTGTGGCTGATAATGGAGTAAACGGTTTTGAACTCTGGTCTTTTCCTGCCGTTACAGCAAGCACACCCGCTGTTTCCGAAATAGAAAACATAAAAGTTTTTCCCAACCCAACATTTTCTATTCTAACCATTGAAACAAACGCCAGTATAAATCAAAGCAATTTTCAGTTATACGATTTACTGGGAAGAAAAATTGAAGCGGAATTTCACCAAATTACTCAAGACAAATGGACCTGTAATTTAGAGTCTCTTTTAAATGGTATTTATACATTGCACATAAATAGTTCAGAAGGTATTAAAAGCATTAAAGTTGTAAAGCAAGATTGAGTTGGGGGAAAGTGAAACAACATCTCTTAAGGCCTGAGAGTGTTAGGTTGTGTTATCAATAAAATCTCAAAACAATCAGACCAAATCAAAACTAAGCACTGCGCGAAATACCCTATAATTATTGGAAGTAAAACCCTGTTCAAATTTAAAAAATCAGATTAGAATTTTATTGCCAGATTAAAATGAAAAAAGAGAGTGTCACTTAAGCTTTCTCCTTTTTTGTTTTAAAATTTATTTGAGAAAAACTTACCGCGTTAAAGTAAAATAATTGCTCAACGGAAAAACCTTGCCTTTATAATCTGTTACTTCTGCAACATCATAATAAGTTCCTTCTACACATGCTTTGCCGTTTTTAAAATTGTTACCGTTCCAGCTTCCGTCTACTCCACTCATAAACCAAAATGCCTCAGCGATCGTAAATTTTGCAATGCACATCCTGAAACAGATCTCCTGGAAAAAAGAAGTTATCGTTTTTACCATCGCCGTTTGGTGTAAAAACATTTGCCATTTCTACACGGTATAAGAGTATGGTAATGGCAAGCGATTTGAGAACAAAAAAAATTTCTAAATTTACCCTATGGATAATTTTTTACCCCCAGAAGAAAAAAGTGTTTTTAATGAAGATGCAAATCAATTGAATGAGAAAGCACAACAAAATTTTTCTCAATCGTCAAACCAATCACATTTACCTTCTTCGCGGATGCTTGAGCCAACTCCAAATGTATCTGCACTTGGTTTTGCAATTGTTTCTCTCCCTTTCAGTCTTTGCAGAACCTGGTGGTTTGGTGTTGGCTGGATTTGGGGACTTGGTACCGTAACCGGAATTGTTTTAGCCTGCCTGGCACTTTCTCTTGCAAACGCAGGAATTCAAGTAGTAAAAACAAGCCCTGATGTTTTTAGTGAGAAGGGCCTTGAAAAATTAAAAATGGCCAGACTACTTGCAATAATAAGTCTTTGCATTTGTGCGCTGTCTGTTGCTTTGCTTGTTTACTATTATACAATTTACGGCTGATGATGCCGCAATAGAATTATTTCTTCTTCAAGATCTCTAAAGCCCGTTCAGCATAAAATCCTCTTGCAATAACAATTCGTTTCAGAATTTCTATTGCTTCTGCTTTTTCTGAGTTGCCTATGAGAGAAAGCGCTTTGTAATATTCAGACTCCTGGTCAAAAATATTGTTGTGGTCGTCAATTACCGCATTCAGGTATTCAATGGCTTTAGAATAATTGCCGAGTTTGTAATAACACATTCCGCTATAAAAAAGTGCGTTTATATCTGTCTTGTTTATTTTTAAAAGAAGGTCAAAACTTTCTATGCAGGCAGAATAATTCTCAGACTCAAAAGAAGTTATGGCTTCAAGCAAAACATCATCGGCCGTAATTTTAATAGTTCCTTCTTTCATTTCAAGTTTGTTCGCTTTGTAACTTGCCACATCAGGAAACTGCGCATCAATACCGCCGTTATTAATTACAAATTTCATATTGTTCTTACGGTAGTATAAAGTAAAATTGGTGATCCTGAAATTACGGATCTGAACTACGGGGGCGTTTGGCAACTGGTCTAAATCTATTTCAGAATTAATTTGCGTGCTTAATGTAGTAACAGGTTTTACTTCCATATCCACAATCTCTTCTTTCGGAATTTCTGCTACAGGCTCAGCATAGATCTGCTCTATACTTTTTGTGCTGAAATGTTCTTTGTGCCAGGGAGAGGTTTTTTTTTCGTTTGCAGCAACAGGAGTCTCAACTTTAGGCTGAGATTCTGCAATAAAAGTACTTGCAGTAGTTCTGCTTTGCGGAAGAGAATTTTCTTTCTGGGTAGAAATAACAGAATCGCTTTTTTTCTGATTGGATAAAAAGAAAAACGCACTTACAAAAGCAACCACCACAAGGCCGCCAATAAAAACAGCGTTAAGGTTTATGGCAGAATAAGTTTTTGTGTTAATGCGTTTGTACACATCACTTACATCTGCAGTGGTGATGCCGGCTTTTTCAAAACCTTTTGCGGCAAGGTAATTAAGATCGTTGCCCGAAATGTTTTTTTCCGTGAAATGATCATTGGCACCGCTTTTTTTATAGCGCTCCCAATCACTCAGATCCAGGTTATCAGTTAAATTTTTCATGCTGCGGGAAAAAGTTTTTTTATTTTTTTACTCTGTTTTTCTTCTATCAGAATTTTAAGGTTGCGTTTGCCGTTCTGTATAAAACTTTTTACTTCGTTTAAACTGTAAGAAGTTTGCTCTGCTATTTGCTGGTAACTTTTTTGTTGCAGGTAAAAAAGTTCTACGCATTGTTTTTGCTGTGGTTTTAATTCTGCCAATGCCTGCTGCATACAGGCCAGCATTTCTTCATCATCAACCTTACTTATTTTTTCTTCGTATTGTTCATCAGGCATCTGGTATTCAAACTCATAAAATGCCTCGTGTTTTTTTTGTGTTGTTTTTCTTTTTCTTATTTCTGAAATGCAGTGATTTCTTACTACAAAACTCAGCCAACCTTTAAAATTATCTATCTCGCGGTGTTTTAACTCATCCATTAACTTATCAAAGATCTGCATTACCGCATCTTTTGCATTGTCTTTATCTTCTAAATAATATGCACAACTTCCTAAAACAACCTGCGCGTATCGTTTAAACAATTCGCCCACCAAAGCTTTATCTCCGCTCTGCCTGTATTCAGCAAGCAAAACCGCATCTTCTTTTGTTGTTATATCTTTTTTCCGGAAAAGAAACAAGGTCAGTTAATGGTTATCAGTTATTGGTTGTCGGTTAATGGTTTTCTGGTTTAAGGGTTTATTTTAAAATTCTCCCTATTCCCTTTTTCCTATCCCCTATTCCCCATTTTTTTTTACGGTTTAAAGTTAGTTGGTTTTGAGTTAAAATTTAGAAGATTTAAAATTTGGAAAGTTTTACTTTCTACTCGTCCCTTACCCTCGTCCTTCATCCCTTCTCCTTAAAGACGCAAATAGTGCTTCTTTCCACAAACAAAAAAGGCCTTACTATCAGTGCTTTAGCCCACCAACCAGGTGTTATAGGCTGTTTACGTTAAAAAAACACCCCGGAAACAGGATAAAATGAAAAATATTTTTTTTTGTTTAATTGGCTACTAAACAGAAATAAGTGGTTAAAAGTGTTCGTGTGGATGGTAAAAAAAATCCAAAAAAAGCTTCTAAAAAAGATTATTTGGGGCAACAAAAATATGGAAAGAAATTGCTCTATCGTCTTTACATCAAACAAGCTTGATACGGGAATTTAAAACGAAATAATTCAGAACAACAACACTAAAAAATAAAGCCATGAAAACTCTACTAAAAAAAATCGCTGCCGGAATACTGGTAATTATTGCGCCCGCATTTGGCATTGCCGGCGGAGAAATAAGAGGAAAAATAACTGAGCCAAACGGAGAGCCTGCAAGAGGCGCTATTGTAAAAGCCTTGAGCGGAACACATGAAATTGCCGGTACAGCAACTGATGCAGATGGCAAATATGTAATTAAACCTTTAGAAGCAGGTAAATATGATGTGGTGATCACTTATCCGCAATACAAAATGCAAAAAATTGAAAACGTTGAAGTGCTGAACGAAGAAGCCGCTTATGTGGATGCGGTATTGAACGTGTTTGGCCTTGACAAAGAGGTAATTGTTGTAGGAAAATACAAAAGACCCCCACTTGACAGAACAGAAATTACCATGCACGTACTTGACGGACAAACTTTGAATCGTATGCCAATACAAAAAGGAGATATTAAAGGCGCCATCACAGCTGTTTCGAGCGATATTTACCAAGACCCGCACGATGGTGAATTGTATTTGCGCGGCTCAAGAAAAGGATCGAGCACTTATTTTATTGACGGAGAAAAAATGCTGGGCAATATTGAAGTTCCCGCCCTTGCAATAAAAAGTATTACTGCAATTACCGGCGGCATACCCGCACAGTACGGGGACCTTACAGGCGGCGCTATCATTGTAACCACACAAGATTATTTTGGCGGAATGAGCGAAAAAACAGCCTGGAAAAATGCCCGCTAAGAAAGGAAAAAAGCGGCTGCCGAAGAGTTAAAGAAA
>JACMLS010000905.1 GCA_014379485.1 Bacteroidia bacterium
TTCTATATTGCCTGTAAAACACCAAAAAAATTCAAAGGCACCCACAATACTTCCAATCCCTTCTATCCATGTTTCTGACTGGCCGCCGTAGCTGAAATGAATTTGTCTTCTATAAGCTCCGTTAATTAAAATGCTGTCAACCGCGGCAACCTGGTGGCACTGTATTCCACAGGGTTCATTGTTAAAACAAAAAGTATCACCAACATTTAAACTAAAATCATACCGTAGTATTTCAATTGTATCGCTCCATTTTCTGAACAAGATTTTTTTAGTTGAGTCTTCTCTTATTGCGCCCAGGTAAGTGGCAGTTTGCAAATTAAAAACGGGTTCCGGATTTACAGAACCTAAACTGCCCTGGTTAACATAGAGTTTTGAGTAAAGCAGCCCGTTAAAAATAGTATCGCCGGCCATACCGTAGTGCCAGGTTCCGGTTTGTGGGGGTATTGTTCCGTAGCCATACTCAACCACGGTCCACGTTGCGCTGTCTGTTGCAAAAGGATAGTAGGTTTGCGCAGAAAAACGCAGCGCACAAAAAAGAAAAACAGAGCACAAGATTTTTTTCATGAACAGCTTATGTTTAGCGCTTATAAAGTTAACAAATTACTGTAAGGGACTTTTGGGACTCAAGTGACTTAAGACTCTTATGTCCCGCGAGTCTCTTGAAGCAAAATTACCTTAAAAAAATAAAAACCAATAGTTGGCGGTTTTTTGAGAATAGATGGCGCTTTACGGAAATGGATGGCGCAGGGCTTTGGTCTTACAGATAATATAAGATGCTCTTTTAGGAAGCTCTTTTAAAAGTAATTACATTTAGTGCGGCTTTTTATTTTGTGAAACGGGCTTTTTATAATGTGCAGAAAACACTTTTTTATTATTGTAACCCTTCTTCTCTCATCTTTTGTTTCTGCGCAATTTTACCAGATAAAAAACTATAACGCAGAAAGTGGTTTGCCGAGCCCTGAGGTGTACGGAATGTTGCAGGACTCTAAAGGCTTTATGTGGTTTGCAACAGATATGGGTGTGAGCCGTTACAATGGCTACGAGTTTAAAAATTACAGCACAGAAAATGGTTTGCCGGATAATACGGTGTTTGGTTTTTTTGAAGATGTAAAGGGAAGAATCTGGTTCAGGTCTTTTTCAGGAAAACTTTCTTATTTTTTAAATGATAGTATCCACGTAATTCCATCTAACCACCAGCTTGAAAAAGATGTAAAAACCAAACATATTATCCTGGTTTCGCTTTATGTTGATGAGGGAGATACTGTTTGGGTGGGTACAACAGAAAAATTTGTATTAAAAATTGCCCCGCCATGGAATGAAAAAAATGTTTCGTGGATAAAAATACCCGGAGACGGAGAATATCTTTTTCTCATTGGCAAAAAGGCTCTGGTCTTTGGTGGTAACTCTGTTAATAAATGTCTTATTTCTGTTTTCGAAAAAAATCTGAAAAGAGTAACGCAAATAACAGCAGAGTATAATGGCGCTGAAAACTCAAAACACAGGTATTTCGGCACTTATTTACTGAACGGAAATTTTCTGGCATCGGTAGACAATCTTATGTTTGAATTCAATAAATACGGAATTGTAAGAAGCGTAAAAAAAGAGGCAGGAATAATTGAAGCGGTTCAGGACAAAGACAAAAAAATAATTTCTGTTTCGTATAGCGGGGTTTGTTTTCATGACCCAGAAAATTTTTCTCTTTCAGAAAACATACCCGGGTTTTCTGATAAAATTTTTACCGGGATTGTTATTGACAGGGAAAATGGTTTGTGGTTATCTGCAGAGGGGCATGGGGTATATTATATTCCTTTCAGAAGCGGTCGTTATTATACAACAGAACACGGTTTGCCTCAAAGTAAAATTTCATGTATTGGAGAAAAGAACGGGCAGATCTTTACGGGCCACCTCAACGGCTCTGTGTCGGTTATTAAAGGAAACGAAATAAAAAACTCAGATATTTTTTCTCAAAAACTCATTTCTACTTCAAGTAACCGCATAAATTGTATTTATACCAAAGAGTTGTCTGCTGTGTATGTTGTAAATAATTTTCAGGTTGGCCGGCTGAGCGGAGAGAATTTTAAAAATTCAGATGTGCTTTCAATCGGTGCCGCAAAAAAAATAATTCGGGGTAAAGATGGCTTTGTATGGGGCATCAGAGATAGGCTGATTATTTTATTTGACGTAACAAAAAATTTTAAGGTGCTGAAAGAAATAAGGTTCAATCAATATATTGATGATGTGTTTGAAGACAGCAAAGGTGTTTTGTGGGTCTGCGGACTGAATGGTTTGTGGAATTACTATAATGATTCTCTTCATTACCTTGGAGAAAGAAACAAATTGCTTTCGGCCCGTTTTGTTCACGTTCTTGAAGACAATAAGGGTCGTTTGTGGATGGCAAGCAGGGGAGAAGGGGTTGTTGTAAAAGACGGAAATAAATTTTTCCAGGTAAAACAGTCAGATGGCCTTGCTAGTAATATGTGCAGATCTATGTTTATAGATTCTGCCAATGTTGTTTGGGTTGGAAGTAATAACGGTTTAAGCAGAATACAGATTAAGAATGAAAACGGCAGCGATTTTAATTATTCGGTCGAGGTGTATTCAAACAAAAACGGCTTGCTTACTAATGAGGTAAATTATATTGTGCAGCGTGGAAATGAATTATTGATTGCTCATAACAATGGTATTTCTATTTTTAATCCTTCCGCATTTAAAAACAACACAGTACCACCACCGGTTTACATTGTTAATACAAGCGTAAACAATAAAACTTATAAAGAGAACAACCTGCGGCTTGATTATAGCAGGAGTTATTTAAAAATAAATTATGTAGGATTGTCTTTTAAAAATCCCGGTTCAGTTGAATACAAATACAGGATGGAGGGCCTGGACACCAGCTGGGTTAATACCAAATACACTTCGGCGCAATTTCAAACATTAGATCCTGGCAATTATACCTTTTCAGTATATGCAAAAAACGACGATGGTTACTGGAGCAGCAGTCCTGCAACCCTACGTATCACAATTATTCCGGCCTGGTGGCAAACCTGGGTTTTCAGAATTTTTTCTTTCCTGTTTTTTACAGGCATCATTTATTTCTTTGTAAAAAAACGCATCAATAAATTTCAGAAAAGAGAAAATGAAAAAAACGCATTGCAA
>JACMLS010000906.1 GCA_014379485.1 Bacteroidia bacterium
CATCTGAACGAGGAAGCGCATTCTACCAACTGGTCTACCCGAGAAATGATAAGGATGATTAAAAGTAAATATGTCAGGCGGTTCTTTATTCGGCCCACCTATACCCTACAATGTAACCTGGCAGCCCGGTGGTATGCTAGGCGACACAATAAGCGGTTTATGTTTGGGAACTTATACTGTTACTATTGTAGATAACAATAGCTGTACATTAGTTGATTCAGTTACATTAACTGGCCCTGCAATTTTTAATGTAAGTGCACTTTCTACTGCTCCTACATGCCCTGGTTTAATAGATGGAAGTGCCTACGCAATAAGCACAGGCGGAACAATGCCTTACTTTTTAAACTGGTCTAACTCTGCAACCGGAGATTCTATTACCGGATTAGATACCATTTCAAATTTAATTGTAATGGCAACAGACAATAACGGTTGTACTGCAACAGATACAGTAAACGTAAATCCTGCAAACCCTTTCTTCCTCACTTTAAGCGCAACAAATTCTACCTGCAGTACTTCTACCGGAAGTATTTCTTCTACCACAACAGGTGGTGTTGCACCTTATAATTATTTATGGAACACCGGCGATATTACTACATCCATTTCAAGCGTTCCATCTGGTCAGTATTTTCTGCAGGTGTATGATGTTAATGGTTGTTATGCTTCAGAAGTTGCAATAATAAATGATAACGGCGGCGCTGTAATTTCATTAAATTCAATTACAGACGTAACCTGTCCCGGTGCAAGCAACGGAGCAGTAGATGTCAGCATTTCAGGCGGTGCATTGCCTTATACAATTGAGTGGAGTACTGGCGCAAATACAGAAGATATTTCTGGTGTTTCCGGAAGTTCTTATGATCTTGTTGTTACAGATAATAATGGTTGTATTACTTCATACATTGCAACTGTTACAGAACCAGCAGATATTTATATTGCAGAAGGATTTGTTGCTTCGGGTTGCGGATTCAGCAATGGCCGTGCAGATGCAATTGTAAGCGGAGGTACTGCTCCTTACACTTATATGTGGGATGCAACAGCCGGAAATCAAACAACAGCCAGCGCATTCAATGTGTCTTCTGGAATTTATAAAGTAATTGTAACAGACAATAACGCGTGTATTGACTCTGCTTTCATTAGCGTAGCAGATACCACCGGACCTTCTGTTGACATTGATTCTACACAAGACGCGGGTTGTATTTTAAACGGAGGTGCTGGTGCTGTATGGATCACCGCAACAGGCGACGGACCTTTTACTTATTTGTGGAATAATGGAGCAACAACAGAAGACGTGAATAGTTTAGGTATCGGAATTTTTGGTGTTGTAGTAACAGATACCAACGGTTGTAAAGCCGGTGCATCTACTTACATTCGCGGTTTAAGACCAGGCACTGCGCAGATCTGTCTTGCAACAGTAGATACTTCCAATAATCACAATATAATTTACTGGAATGATACGGTTACAGGAGTTGCGCTCTACGAAATTTTCAGAGAGACTTCTGTGCCTAATCAATACAACCAAATAGCAACCATACAGGCAGGTACTGCAAATATGTTTGAAGATTCTGTTGCAAACGCAGGCAACAAACCCTGGCGCTATAGAATAAAAGCAACAGACTCTTGCGGAATAGAATCGTATTATTCTGTTTCTCACAAACCCATTCACCTTGTTGTTGCTACCGGCGTTGGTAACAGTGCAGATCTCAGCTGGGATCAGTACCAGGGGGTAAGCTACACCCATTATTATATTCACCGCTATCATTTTACAACAGGCTGGGTGCTGGTTGATTCAATTCCCTTTGGTTCGCCAACAGCGTACAATGATCCTGCGGGTCTTTTACCGGCCGACAGTAATTATTATTTAATTGAAGTAGATGCAAATGTTACCTGCGGCGAATCAAGGGTCCTGGTAAATACTTCAAGATCTAATATTAGAAATCAGGCAGCAGGCCCAACTCTGGCAATCAACGATCCAGCCGACGAAAATAATTTTACGGTGTTTCCGAATCCATCTAAAAACGAATTCAATATTAAATTCGGACAACAGGGTAAATATGTTTTAAAAGTTTATGATGCAAGAGGAAGATTGGTGAGCGATGAAAATGCGTTTGTAAATGCCAAAGCGGTTACACAAATAAAAAGTGCAGACTGGGCGCAAGGCGTTTATTTCTTACAGGTAATTTGTCCTGACGGAAAAGCCAAAAACTTTAAGCTCATAAAACAATAATCATTTTAATTTAAATTTTTCAAACCGCCTTGTCAGCAATCAGACGAGGCGGTTTTTTCATTTTCTCTATTATGAACCTGAAACAGTTGAAAACTCAGTTTCTGAAAACGCACATTAACAAAAGGTTTACGGAAATTAGATGAATGAATTTTTTCGATATTTTTATCTGCATTCCGCTTGTGTGGGGAATTTATAAAGGATTTACAAAAGGATTTGTGATTGAGGTGGCCGGCATTGTTGCATTTTTTTTGGGAGTGTGGGTAGCCACAAAATTTTCAGGTTCCATGCAAGGTCTTTTTTCTTTTGCTGGAGACTACAAACACATAGTATCCTTTTGTTTATTGTTCCTTGTTTCTGTTTTATTGATTTTTCTTGTGGCTAAACTCATTGATAAAATTGTAAAAGGCGCATCATTGAGTATGGTAAATAAAATTGCGGGCGCTGTGTTTGGCGGGCTGAAATACACACTAATTCTGAGTGTGCTTTTTTTTGTGTTTGATGCACTGGAGGCAAGCTATCCCATTCTCACTTCTAAAACAAAACAAGAATCTTTATTGTATAAACCAGTAGCATTAATTGCACCCGCCATTATTCCGGGTCTCGATAAAAACAAAGCAAAAGAAATGTTGCCCGACCCCCAAAATGTAAAAGTTGAGGTAAAAGTAAAAACACCCTGATTTTTTTTATAATTTCCCTCCATAAATTTCAGCATTGAAAATTACACCCTCCAGATCTGTTATTGCTTTTATCATGCTCGTCATGCTCTGGGCTTCTTCTAACCTTAACTGGGGCAAAGATTATTGGCGGGGCATTGTGGAGTCTGATGCAAAGGGGTATTATGCTTATTTGCCTGCCACATTTATTTACAACGATCTCAATTTCGGGTTTTTTGACAGCATTGAAAAAGTTAAATATTTTGATGAGCATTATTATTACGATTACCGCACACAGCAAAATACTAAAACCATTAACAAATATTTCTGTGGCACCGCCGTTATGCAAATCCCTTTTTTCTTTGCGTCACATATTGCAACAAAATTCTCCCCGCAGGATGCTGACGGGTTTTCTAAATACTATTGTATTGGTATAAACCTTGCGGGTATTTTTTATCTCTTTATAGGAATTCTTTTTTTAAAAAAACTTTTGCGCCTTTACTCTGTTTCTGAGTGGACACAGTTTTGGGTGCTGCCCGCAATTGTTTTCGGAACAAATCTTTTTTACTACTCGGTGGTAGAGCCGGGAATGAGCCATGTGTATTCTTTTGCACTCATTGCCTGTTTCTTAGTCAATGCTAAAAAAATGTGTGGCTACTATTCTTCACGCCGTGTTATTTACATTGCAATTTTACTGGCGCTTATTTTTCTTATCAGGCCTGCAAATATTTTAATAGTTTTTTCCATTCCTTTCCTTGCGGGCACCAAAGAAAGTTTTTTTGTTTTGCTAACACAGCTTAAAAAAGATCTTAAGCATGTTTTTATTTCTCTTTTTCTTTTCGTAATTATTTCTTCTTTGCAGTTTATTATTTACAAAATTTCGTGCGGAAGTTTTTTTGTTTATTCGTACGGTGCAGAAGGGTTTAATTTCGCAACACCTCACATGATAGATATTCTATTCTCTTACCGAAAAGGTTTGTTTCTTTACACTCCCATTTATCTTGTTTGTCTTTCGGGCATTTACTTTATGTTCAAACGCTCTAAATGGGAAGGCACCTTTTTCACTCTTTTCTTTTTGCTTCTCACTTACGTTTTAAGTTCGTGGTGGAGCTGGTGGTATGGCGGCAGCTATTCTTCGCGGGTGTACGTTGAGTTTCTTCCGCTTTTCGCTGTTTGTCTTGCCCTTACTCTTCAGCAGTTAAAAGGAGTTTCAAAAAAAATAGTTACTGGTTTTGTGGTGCTGCTCATTCTATTTTGCCAGGTACAAACTTATCAGTACCGCTACAACCAGATCACCTGGGACGAAATGACCAAAGAAAAATACTGGAACGTTTTTATGAGAGTAGATAAACTAACATGATGAAAAAAAACATCAGCATACTTTTTGCAATTCTATTTTTTTGTCATGAAGGATGCTCTCAGCAATCCATTTATGAGCAACTCAAAAACATCAATGGAATTTCTATCACAAAAAAAGACAACTTACATTTCAAAGAATATTATGAGATCTTTATTGATCAGCCCATCGATCATTTTAATCCGCAAAGCAAATTATTCAAACAACGCATTTGTGTTGGCATCACCAATCTTAACGCACCCACGGTTTTAGAAACAGAAGGCTATGCCATTGGCAATGCCCTCACCCCTTTTACGCTTAAAGGTTGTAATTTAATTCTTGTTGAGCACAGGTATTTTGGCAAATCAATTCCTGACAGCCTTGACTGGAATTTTCTCACTGTTAAACAAGCGGCTTATGATTATCATGAAATAAAAGAATTGTTTGTTAAAATACTTAAAGGAAAATGGCTTACAACAGGAATAAGTAAAGGCGGACAAGCTGCACTCGCGTATAAAATGTATTTTCCTGACGAGGTGAATGCCACACTTGCATATGTAACACCAATAAAAAAAAGCGTCAATGATCCACGTATCGGTAAATTTTTCAACACAGTTTCAAAAACAGAAAACGGAAAAAAAGTTTTTGCATTTCAGCAATTCGCTTTCAGAAACAAAAAACTTTTACTGAAAGAGTTTGATAAGTATGTTGCAGATAAAGGATTTACTTTTGGTGCAATGCAAAACGAAACCGTGTTCGAATATTTATTACTTGAATATCCCTTTGCATTTTTTCAGAACGCATTCAACACCAAATTAATTCCTGACACAGCAACATCCTCTCCGGATAAAATAATTGAAGAAATTGCTGAGGTTGTTCCTGTAAGATTTTACACAGAAGCGTTCAGGCAGAAACTCGAACCTTCTTTTTACATGTTCTATCACGAATTAGGTTATTACGAATATGATCTTACTTCAGTAAAACAATGGTTGTCAAAAGAAAATTATCCAAACAACATTTTTGCACCGAAGAATAGTAGTAACGATTTTGACCCCGCATATCTTACTTCGCTCAACAAATTTATAAGCAACCATACAACTAAAGGAATCATATTTATTTATGGAGAAAATGATCCCTACACATCTACCAAAGCAGTTTTTGAAAAGAATGATAGTTTGCAGATGTACATTGCAAAAGGCGGTTCGCACAAAAGCCGCATAAAAGATCTGTCACCAGCACAGCAGCAAAAAGTATACAAACAATTATCGGCCTGGCTGAAATGGAAGATTACGGGTTAGCCTGTAGCGCTCTAAGAAAAAAGAATGGTTATAATTTCTTACTTTTGATTGATGCGTTTATTCCTGTTGTTTTTTCTGTTGTCTGCTCTGGCATTAAAATCCCAGGAATCTTTCATTTACTTTGGTTCAGAAGATCTGACTAAGCTGGACAGCAACTGGCGTTTCACAACTCAGGACAAACCCGAATTTAAAGAAGTTGCTTTTAATGATTCGCTCTGGACACCAATGCGTACGCAGTTATTTGAAAAAGAGAGAGAGAAGGCAGGTTTTAAAGGCATAGGTTGGTTCAGGTTGCATCTCAAATTAAATCCTGCACTTGATTCTATTCCGCTTTCGCTTTATATGGTGCAGGAAGGAGCTTCGGAAATTTATATTGACGGAAAAAAAATAAAAGAATTTGGTGTCATCGGTACTTCTGAAAATAACCAGCAAAGATACACGCCCGAAAATGAAATTATTTTTTTTCATCCAAAGTTCGACCGGGAAATTGTGATCGCTATTCGTTATTCCAATTATTCTTACGAGCATAGTTTTGATAAAAC
>JACMLS010000907.1 GCA_014379485.1 Bacteroidia bacterium
CCACTGATCATTGATCTTGTAATTATCAGTAACGTAAGCCGCCATTGTCATGAATTTGTTTTCTCCGTCAGGGTAACGCGTTGCTGCTTTACCTGCTGTATCTGCAACAATGTCTCTTTTTTCTGCGGTAGACTTAACATCGTTGCTGGTAAATTCAATTCCATATTTCAGATCATTTTTTGCTCCGATTGTTTTTGCAAAATCTGCATTTACACTTATTACACTCAGATCTTCGAATTGAGAACTTCTGTAAATATTATTGAATCTCCTGTTTACACGATCCTGTTCTATTTTCTGGTAAGCAAGAATAACGCGTGCATTATCCCACGCAACAGTTTTACCTGTTAACCACAGATTGTATGAAACAAGCATTCTGTTCTGTTTATAATACCACTCTGCAAATTTCAGTTTTCCGCCGGCTAGTTCCGTTAGACGATCGTAGCGCGGAAGGTTATCATTTTTGCTGTACTGAAAATTTATGCCATGCGTTACTTTATCGCTTTGCTTAAAATTAATTCTCTGCATCAGGTCAAGTTGCTGGTAAGCGCTCCCGGTCTGAACTTCAGGGTCAGCGTTTACCATCATACTGTCTTTTCCATTAATGCGTTCAACATAATAATATCTTTTTCCAAAAGCAGTATCTGCACGGTCGCGAAAACGGCCGGTGCGCAGATTGTCAAAATCACTCCAGGTAACATTGGTTAAAAAAGCAATTTTCTTTGTTCCTATATTGAAGTCGAGGTGACCGGTTTTTTCTTTGTTTACAGTAGAATACCTTGCCATGGTGTTTACCTTTAAAAGCATTTTGTCTGTACTGGAGAACTGTGCGTTTTTAGTGTAAAAATGCATTACGCCTCCCAAGGCATCGCTTCCGTATGCAGTAGAAGAAGGGCCAAATACTACTTCTGTTTTTTCAATCATAGAAGCATCAAGGGTCATAACATCCTGTAAATGGCCCGCCCTGTAAATAGCATTGTTCATGCGAACCCCGTCTACTACAAGCAACACGCGGCTCGACTCAAATCCGCGCATAATGGGGCTTCCGCCACCTGCCTGGCTGCGTTGCACCATTACCCCTGCATTCTGAATAAGGTCTGCAGCAGTTTGCGGATTTGAAAACTCTATTTGCTTCTGGTTAATGATTGTCATATGAAAAGGTATATTTTTCAGTGTATCAGCAGAACGACTGGCAGATAATACCACCTCATCAAGATTAATTGCTCTTCCCATCATTGCTACTTCTATATCAGCAGTAACCATAACCTTCAAAGTAAAATAATCAGGATGAAAGAAGGTAAGTGAGTCTTCTTTGTCGAGAGAAGAAACGTCCGCTTTTCCGTTTGTTTCTGTGCGTACAGATTTGTTTGTTTTGTCTTTAATGGTAACGTTCCTTATAATATCACCGGTGCTGTTATCCCGAACTGTAACGGTTTGCGATTTTATGGCTGTAAAAAACAGCATAACTCCCAATAGGGAGAATAAATTTTTTTTCATAATGATGTTGATTTGAATTGATTAATAAAACACGCTTTTGCAGGAATAAATATTCGTGCAAAAAAACATTAGAAAGAATCAGATCAATTCAGGAGGGGTAAAAGGTGCATCCGGATGGCCACCTTGAGGGTTCAGTAAAAGAGCCAGTAAATAATTTTTTTCAATGCTAAGACTTATAAGGGTGTTTTCTGTAGCTTTTTTAACGGTAAGAAATTTAAGCGAAACAAGCTTTCCTAAAGCCTTCATAGGAGAGTTAGTTCCTTTGTCATTACCAAGATAATTACTTACAAGTTCATCGAGGTTTTTAAAAATTTCTTTTTCTTTTTTGTCTGCAAGGGCATAAACGGCGATTTTTCCACTTACGGTTTCAGTTTTTACAATATCATATGGATTTGAATTGTAAATGAATTCGTTTTCACCATCAACCATTAGTTTCTCTAACTCATTTGCAGAGAAGGTAAATTTAACAAGCTCCTCGTCGTTAATTCCTTTTTTAATGGCATTTTTGATCTCTTTCCTTATCTCTTTCTGATGGAAGAAAAAAGGAATATAATAGCAGGAAAACACGCAAATAAGCGCAGCAAGAAAAAGAGGTGTTATTCCTTTTTTATAATTCATTGTAACAAAGGAAGAAAAAAATTAGCATTTCTCCTATATTTGCGCTCCATTAAAAAAGCGATTCAATGAAAGTGTTAAAATTTGGAGGTACCAGTGTGGGTTCTGCAGAACGCATGCATGCCCTTGCCGGTCTGGTTGTAAATAACGAACCAAAAATTGTGGTGCTGAGTGCCATGAGCGGAACAACTAATTCTTTGGTAGAAATTTCTAACACCTTGTATGCAAAAGATAGTGACAAGGCAACTGAACTGATAAAAAAACTGGAAGAAAAGTACCTTGCAGAAATTGCCAGATTATATAAAACTGAAAGAGCAATTTCAAAAGCAGGCGAACTTTTAAAATCGCATTTCGATTACCTGCGTTCTTTTACAATGGATATGTTTACTTCTAACGAAGAAAAAGCGGTACTTGCACAAGGCGAATTACTTTCAACGGCATTATTTCATTATTATCTCGAAGAAATAAATGTGGAGTCGGTTTTGTTGGCCGCATTAAATTTTATGCGGATAGATGAGAACGAAGAGCCCGATCTTGCATTTATTGAAGAACATCTTAAAAAGGAATTGAAAAAATATCCTGAGAAAAAACTATTCATTACACAGGGATATATCTGCAGAAACGTTTTTGGTGAGATAGATAATTTAAAAAGAGGGGGCAGTGATTATACTGCTTCATTAATAGGCGCGGCTATTTACGCAACAGAAATTCAGATCTGGACAGATATTGACGGCATGCATAATAACGATCCGCGCATTGTTGAAAATACACACCCTATAAACGAACTTTCTTTTGACGAAGCCGCAGAGTTGGCATATTTCGGAGCAAAAATTTTGCATCCTACCTGCATTTTACCAGCGCAAAAAAGAAATATTCCGGTTGCATTGCTTAATACCATGCAGCCAAAAGCAAAGGGAACAATGATCAGCGCAAAAAATTCTGGCGGTGGAATAAAAGCTGTTGCAGCTAAAGACGGAATTACTGCAATCAATATTAAACGCGGCCGGATGTTATTGGCTTATGGTTTTTTGAGAAAAGTATTTGAGGTGTTTGAAAGATATAAAACACCTATTGATATGATCACCACTTCTGAAGTGGCAGTCTCTCTTACGATAGATAATTCAAAAAATTTAGAAGCAATTTTAAATGAACTCAATGAATTTGCTGTTGCTGAGGTAGACAAAGATCAAACTATAATTTGTATTGTTGGCGATTTTACTGCCGAGAAACAAGGCTATGCAGTTAAGGTGTTCGAGTCGCTTAAGAATGTTCCGATACGGATGATCAGCTATGGAGGA
>JACMLS010000092.1 GCA_014379485.1 Bacteroidia bacterium
CGCAAAAAGATACAAGCAGTCAAAAAAAAACATGTAAGTGATATAGTTCTCGGCTGCGCTCGAACTGACAAAAATTTGACTATGTCTGAGCTAACAAATAAAAATTAAGAACATGAAACAAAAATCCTTTAAAATCTCAATCGCACATCCTTGCACACAGAGCTGGGATGAAATGGAACAAAAAGAGAACGGGCGTTACTGTTCTCATTGCACAAAAGTGGTGATTGATTTTACAGGAATGAGCGACAGCCAGATTGCAGCTGAGCTATACAAACAAAAAAAACTTAATGGCGGACCTGTTTGCGGAAGAGTTGACAGAACAAAACTAAACAGCACAGTTTATTATTCAGCAAACAAACCTTTTCAATTTAATTATTCTTTACTCAGGTATTCACTTGCAGGACTTCTTACATTTTCTGCGGTAAAAAGTTTTGGGCAAACTACAACTACTAAAAAAGAGAATATTGTTCTTGACAATTCTGGTTTGAAAAAGGGAACACCGGCTATTACACAGAACACCAAAACAACAAAAGGAAAAACTGTCTTTACAATAAAGGTGAAAGATGAAGAAAGCGGAAAGAATATTAAATCTTTTGTTGAGATAAGTGGTGCAGGAATAACCTACCAGTCAAAAGGATCTATACATCAGATCTCTGTTCCGGATTCTTTAATGGGGCAAACAATTATTATTAATGCCGATTCAAAAAAACATTATAGCGAAAGCAAAGAAGTGATTCTTACACCTGCCATGAACAAAACAATTTTTATAAAGCTTGATAAGAGAACAAAACGAAGAAACCATGGTGCGGTAATGGGAATGATGGGTTAATTAAATTTATTATGAAACAGAGATCTTTTAAACTTACTATTCCTGAACCCTGCACACAGAGCTGGGATGAAATGGAACAACGGAAAGGCGGGCGTTATTGCCTCAGCTGTTCTAAAGTTGTTACAGATTTTTCAGGAATGAGCAATTATGAAATTGCATCTTTCCTAATGCAGCAAAGCACCGGAGTATGCGCGCGCATTCCTGTATCTAAAATGAACGATACTTTTTATTATGCAGGAAAAAAACCAATGAAATTCAATTATACTTTGCTTCGTCTTTCACTTGCAGGCCTGCTTACACTTTCGTCTGTAAAAGGCTTTTCGCAAGGAGCGCCGTTTATGATTCCCAGTACGCACATAGATAATTCGGGTCTCATCAAAGGAAAAAAAGTGATCACCACAAAAACACCAATTACAACAACAGTTTTTACAATAAAAATAAAAGACGCTGTTACTGCCAAAGCGATCAACGCAAGCGGAGTGGAGATCTCCGCATATGGATTTATATTTGAAGGAAAAGGTTCTGAATTGCTAGTTTCCATTCCCGATTCACTTATGGGAGAAAAGATCACCATTTCTGTAAGCGCTAACAAGTACGAGTTTACTTCTAAAACAATTGAGTTGACTCGTTCAATGAACAAAACAATTTTTGTTGCACTGAAAGAAGAGCAGGAATATTTTATGGGATTAATAGCGCCGGTAAAAAAACCATGAAAACAAA
>JACMLS010000908.1 GCA_014379485.1 Bacteroidia bacterium
CCTGTCGTGAGTTACTGCAATTACAGTTCCTTTATATTGTTGCAAATGCAACTCTAACCACTGCACAGACTCTGCATCCAAGTGGTTAGTTGGCTCATCTAACAATAAAATTTCTGGTTCTTGTAAAAGTAAACGACAAAGAGCAACGCGGCGTCTTTCTCCTCCCGATAAAATTTTAACGGGTGTATCACTTTCTGCACAACGCAAGGCATCCATTGCAATTTCAAGGCGGCTGTCTAAATTCCAAAGATCTTGCTGATCAATTTTATCTTGCAACTCTGCCTGGCGGTTGATGAGTTTATCCATTTCCTCAGGCGTCATCTCTTCTGCAAACTTTGCATTCACTGCTTCGTATTCATTTAAAATATCTACAAGATGTTGCACACCTTCGCGCACCACTTCAATAACCGTTTTGCTATCGTCTAACTTCGGCTCTTGCTCCAACATTCCAACCCTGTAACCGGGCGAGAAATGAATGTCTCCGATATAATCTTTATCCTCGCCGGCAATAATGCGCAGCAAAGAAGATTTTCCGGAACCGTTTAAACCGAGTACACCGATTTTTGCTCCGTAATAAAATGAAAGGTAAATATCTTTTAATACCTGTTTTTGCGGCGGATGGATCTTACTCACATTCACCATCGAAAAAATTATTTGGCGACCTACTTCTGACATGATTAAAGAGAGTTAATGGTTGTTTGTTATTCGTTAATAGTTAGTTCAAAAAAGAGTTTAAATTATTTTTTCTATGTGTTCTATGTTTCTATGTGTTTCAAAAATTTTGGAAAGTAAAGGTAGGGAATTGTAAGGAAATACAATGGGAAAAGAAGAAAAAAGCATCAATTTTTCAGATGCTTTCGTAGCGGTAACGCACGAATTTGTATTTTTTCTTTTCAACAATAATTGTGAGCAGTTGTTTTTTAGCATTGTATTTATAGTCAAAAACAAACGCTTTTCCGTTAAGAGCGGCAACACAAGAATTTTCAAAAGTGCCGTAAATTTTTTTCTTATCTTTTTTGAAGGTAAAGGTGCTGGAAAAGGTTGTTTGGTTTCCGGGCCTTACAGTGGCTGCCATCTTAGACTTATAACCTTCGGTATCGAAAAAAAGATACCTTTCCCCTTGTGCCAAAACCGGCGGAATTGTATCTTTTTCGCTGCTGCTTGCAAAGCGCCAGCCTCCGAATAATGGGTCTGTTTTTTCAATTCCGGTTGCTTCTTTTTGTGCAGAAAGCTGCAGATTAAAAAACGAAAGAATCAATATAAAAGCAATGGAAATCTTTTTCATAAACAGTTGGGTTAAATTTATTTTATTTCAAATTCAAGCATTTTTTTTGTTCCGATAAAGCCACTTAATTTATCACCAATCTTAACAGGCCCCACACCTTCAGGCGTACCGGTAAAGATCTGGTCGCCTTTTTTTAGCGTTACAAATTGTGAAACGTAAGAAATGATCTTATCGAAAGGAAAAATAAGATCCTTAGTGTTTCCTTTCTGACGCAGCTCTCCGTTTATTTCCAAATGAAAATCAATATTTTTTACATTATCGAAATCTGTTTTTGGAAGAAAATTTCCGTTGGGGGCTGAGTGATCAAAGGCTTTTGCTTTTTCCCAGGGCAAGCCTTTTTCTTTGCATTTTTGTTGCAGGTCGCGCGCTGTAAAATCTATTCCCAAACCAATTTCATCGTAATACAAATGCGCAAATTTTTCATCAATATGTTTTCCTACTTTACAAATTTTTAAAACCACCTCAATTTCATGATGCAGGTCTTTTGTAAA
>JACMLS010000909.1 GCA_014379485.1 Bacteroidia bacterium
ACAGAAGCTTTTTTTATCAGACGCGAAATTTTTTTCTGAAAGTATTCTTCTGAATTGTCTTCATGATAAAAGAGCTGAACGGGATATTGCCTTCCCTCACTTTTTAATACGGGAGAATTATTCAGCGCCTTCGAAATTTTTTCTCCTTCAAGCGTTGCAGACATTACAAGAATTTTCAGATCGTTCCGTAAAATTTCCTGAATCTGCCTGCAAAGTGCCAGTGAAAGATCGGCATGCAAACTTCTTTCATGAAACTCGTCAAAAATGATCAGGCCAACATCATCAAGGCTGCTGTTGTTTTGCAACATGCGTGTAAGAATACCCTCTGTTACAACTTCTATTCTTGTTTTTTTTGAGACCTTGGTTTCGAAGCGAATTCTGAAACCAATTGTTTCGCCGGTTTCTTCTTCAAGCAGTTCAGCCATGCGGTTGGCAACAGAACGTGCTGCAAGACGACGCGGCTCTAATAGAATTATTTTTTTTCCGGCAAGCCAGGTTTCATTTAAAAGTTCTAATGGAAGAATAGTTGATTTTCCTGCCCCCGGAGGAGCCTGCAGAATAAGCGTAGTGTGCTGATGAAGATTTTTTTTTACCTCGTCAAGTACATCGTAAATAGGAAAATCTTTTTTCACCTTTCAAAGGTAGGAAATTGTACGCTTCCAAAATTCCGGAACAGATTGAACTCAAGCCACAGATTTCACTGATTACATAGATAGATCAAGCAGTGAAATTTGTGCAATCTGTGGCGAAAAAGGATTGTGATTTTATTTTATTGTCTTTCCAATGTAGAAAACGAAGCCAGTCTTGTTTTGTTATCGCGCAAACAAGTGAATGAAATGTATTTATCACCCACTTTTGTAATAATGATGTAGCCGTCAGTTATACATGCGCCTGCATCTAATTTTTCTGTAAAAATAGCCGTGGTACCTTTTATGCTTATCATTTCCAGTACGCCTTTGCAACCAAGTTCAGGATAACTTATTACAAAGCTTTTTGTTTTTTTATCTATCATAAGTTCTGTTTGCCAGCCTTTATCTGCATTTACCTGAAACTTTGAACCTTTCCATGTACCATCCAGCCAATGCGCTTTTTTGGCGCTACTAAAACCTGCTGAAATAAAAACAAGAAGAATTGCTGTTGCGAAAGTGAGGACTGATCTTTTCATGATGTTCGTTTAAGAGTGAGAATTATTTTATCAGTTTTCCTATAGTGATTTATTCTTGAACCCTGATAAGGTAAATGTATAAAAAACGGGAATTGATTTATCTTTTAAATGCAATAAACAGAAAGGAAGAGTAAGATTTGAGAAAAAAAATCAAGTGAGGCTTATGTTTGCACTGTTAAGAGCTGCACAAATTTTATTTTGCTTTTATTTTTATACCAAACACAAACATGTTGTAATGATAAACATATTTGTTGGTTGACTCCTGTTTGTTTTCATATGCGTATAATGCATAAAGATCTAATTGTTTTGAAACAGTTACAGAAGCTGTAAAAGACAGTCTTGATGTTGTTAAGTCTGATGAGTTGTTTACAATGTAACCGTCTTCCTCTACAATATTTTTGCCACCCGTATTTAGTAAATAGGAAGTGGTAAGACTAAAAGCTTTAAATGGTTTTAAACATAAGAACGGAGTGGCTCCAAAATAATTGGTTGCATATGAATTTTCGCTATGTATAAAGGCGTTGGAACCAATGATGAACCATTTTGCTTTTACAGGTAAAAAAGAAACAGACAAACCATGCTGAAATTGTGTAGCTCCGAATACACTTGAAACAGTTGAACTAAAACCAAAATTAAACTGCGGTATAGATTTTTTTATGATGAACGAACCAACAAAATAATTGTCTTTGGTTGTAGTATCTTTATGCGTTGGCATTTTTGGTGGTGGCGGTTGCCCGGGAGGCGGTTGAGGAGGAGGAGGTATGGGAAGGTGAAGCAAAACACTTTTATGAATTACATGGAATGCTGGCGCGATTTGCCAGTTTTTTTTAAGTGGAATGGTGGCTCTTAAAAAATATTGAAACTGGGTAGACTGTCCGCTCAATGCTTTTCCATCCGTAAAACCCTGGCCAAAATAAGTAACAGCATGAAACAAAGAAAATCTGTTTGCAACGTAGTGACTTAAACCTGCATGAAAATATTTTCCGGTTTCAAAGATCCTGCTGCTATCAGCAAGTTTTGCGCCGCCTTCTGCAATCACGTAAGCAAAGGGAGAAAGGCTGTCTGTTTTTAATTTTGTAGAAAGTGATTCCGGAAATTTTTTGCTGAACCACCTTGCTTCTTCAAATCTGCCTGAGAATACGTAACAAAAATAAATGTATTCTAAAATCAATTCATCGTTCGAACTAAACTGAAGCGCTTTTTCAAAATGTTTTTGAGCCAGCAGGTAATTGCCAAGCTCGTAATTTGCAACGC
>JACMLS010000910.1 GCA_014379485.1 Bacteroidia bacterium
CCGGAATAAGGTAAGTTACTGAAGAAGCAAACACAGCGCCCGATTTTATGATCAGGTAATTAAAAGCAATAACCGAAAGCGATGAGCCAACAACTCCTAAAATAGAAATGTATCCTAAAGCGGGCAAAGCATTTGCATTTAGCTGAATTGTTTGAATAAAATCTGTTCTTAAAAAAAGATAAGCTAAAGCCATTGGGCCAATAAATGTAAAAGACCAAACAGTTGCAGTTACAGAACTCAGGTCAGACAAATATCTTCTTATTACGTTTACACTGATAGCATAACAAAGTGTTGCGGCGGCAACCATTAAGCAAAAACGCAAGCCGTTTTCATGATGCGTTTTATCTTCATTAAAATACATAAGCAAAACAGCGCCACCAAAACCAATTAAAATTCCAATGAATTGAAGCAAATTGGTTTTGCTTTTAAAAATAAGTACGGCAATGAGAATTGTGAAGAGAGGAGTGAGTGCATTGAGCATTCCGGTTAAGCTGCTGCTTATTCCGTTTTCTGCGGCGGTAAAAAGAAATGCAGGAAAAAGATTTCCGAACATGCCCATTACTAAAATTGCGGGCCAGTATTTTTTAATTTTTACCTTGCCATGTTTAATTAAAAACGGAAGAAGGAAAACAGAAGCCATTACAATTCTTAAACCGGCCACTTCTTCTGCAGAAAAAACTTTCATGCCTTGTTTCATAAGCATAAAAGAAGAGCCCCACACCAAAGCAAGCGCAATTAAAATAAGCCATGAAAAAAGAGGTTTTGACATTAGGGGGCAAAAGTAAGAATAAGAAAGTATAAGGTATAAGTATAGAGTATAAGGGGGCAAATAGGGAGTAGGCAATAGGGCGTGTTGAAATTAAGCCCTGTTCACTATTGCCTATTCCCTTTTCACTGTTGCCCCATTTTTTTCCCTATTGCCCCTTTTTCTTACCTTCGCGCAATTCAAAACAAAAATGGCAGTTAAGAAAAAATACAAATATGGTCTTGCTCTTTCGGGCGGAGGGGCAAGAGGATTTGCTCACCTGGGCGTATTACAGGCGTTTAACGAAGCGGGTATTTTTCCGGAAGTAATTTCGGGCACAAGTTCCGGCGCTATTGCTGCGGCTATGTATTGCGACGGAAAAGCTCCGAAAGAAATTCTTGAAATTGTTGCAAAAAATGATCTGAACGGAAAAATCAATTTGCTGATGCTGATGAAAGGTCTGATGAAGCATGACAATTTAAAAAAGGTATTGCAGGCGCAGCTGAAAAATAAACATTTCGAAGATCTCCGCATCCCTTTATTTGTAAACGCCACTGATTTTTATAAAGGAGAAGAAAAAGTTTTTTCGAGCGGTACACTTACAGACAAAATTATTGCCTCCTCATCAGTTCCCTTAATTTACGAACCCACTTATATTGACGGAATTCCTTATGTAGATGGCGGCCTTACCAATAACCTTTGTGTGGCACCTGTACGACCACTCTGCGAAATTCTTATTGGTGTAAACGTAAACCCCGTAAAACCCTGGAAAGACAAATCAAGTCTAACCGATAATCTTGACAGGAGTTTGTATATGGCTTTGCGCCCAAACATTCTTAAACAAAAAGAAAGTTGCGATATTTATATTGAGCCCGAAGAACTTTCTAAATATTATTTGTTCGACTCAAAAAAAATTCACGAAATATTTAAAGTGGGGTATGAGCATACCAAAACGCTTTTAAAAAAGGGAAGATTGCTGGGTTAGGCTTTACAACTAAAATTAAGTTACAGTAAGGGACTTTTACGACTCACGGGACTTAAGGCTCTTCTGTCCTGCGAGTCGTAAAAGTCCCTTGTAGTAAACGCAAAAAAACAATAATCTTAGAGAAGCAAAAAACAATAGCCGCTTATTTTTGAGACAACAGAATAATTTTTTTGACACTAAGAGTTTTTCCATTTTGCTTAATTCTACAAAAATAAATTCCCGGTTGTAATTCATTCAGGTTAAGAGTTTGTTGCTTTGTGTTTTCTGTAAGCAGAAATTGTTTCTGTAATTTCCCGTCAACACTAAAAATTTCTAACTGAGAATTTCCTTTTAATTTTGTAAGATCAATTGCAACAATTCCGTTTGCCGGATTAGGAAAAACACTAAAATCATTTTCGTTTAATAAATTTTCTTTTTTTCCTGTGGGATAATTGCAGGCTCCGTAAATAGCAATGCCGTTTTCACTATAACAGTTCAGCGTCCATTCTATATTTCCAGTAAAGCACCAAAAAA
>JACMLS010000911.1 GCA_014379485.1 Bacteroidia bacterium
CGCAAAAAACCGGAAACGCAATTCCCGTAATAAAAGCAAACGAATCGCTGAGAAAAGTTACAGGAAAAAATTCTGTTGCCCTTAACCGCGATGAAATTAGAATTGTGCAAACGCCGCAATGTTTTTCTGTAAACGCAATAAAAAAAGCATTTGAACAGGAATACGATTCTGCTTTTACAGACGACGCAACTGTGTTTGAAAAAGCGGGCAATAAAATTACATTGGTCGAAGGAAATCCCGAAAACATAAAAATTACTTTTCCTTCTGACTTACATTACGCAGAATTTATTCTAAAAAACCAAACTCAATAAACTCTTGCCACAGATTTCGCAGATTATCACAGATTGTTGCACACAGATTTTCAAAAAAAATAATCTGTGCCTTTAATCTGCGCAAATCAGTGAAATCTGTGGCATAACCATTTGAAACAATGACAACAGAAGAAATCGGCGACGCGCTTGCACTTACGGCAAAACTTATGGAGTTGCATGAAGAGAATGCGCAAAAAGTAAAAACGCTTACCAATACCGCTTATCGCCTGCACAAAACCAATCCTGATTTTTCAGGAATGAGTTTAGAAGATATTCAGAAAATTGACGGGATGGGAAAAGGTGTTTCTGCAAAAATTTTCGAATTGATGCAGACCGGCAGCACAAAAGAATTAAATCTTCTTTTGGAAAAAACTCCCGAAGGCGTAATTGAAATGATGAGCATAAAAGGAATTGGCCCTAAAAAAGTAAGGCAATTGTGGAAAGAACTTGAAATAGAATCTATAGGAGAATTGCTTTATGCCTGCAACGAAAACCGCTTGATAGACCTGAAAGGATTTGGAACAAAAACGCAGGACGGTGTTAAAGCAAACATTGAATTTAAATTTGCCAACGCCAACAAAGCCCATTACGGAAGAATTATTAAGGATGTAGAAAAACTAGTGAGCAAATTAAAAACAGAATTAGAAACAATTTACGTTTCGCTTACCGGAGAAATTTACCGCAAGTGCGAAGTGATTGACAAAGTAGAAATTCTGATAGGCTCAGAAAAAAGACCTGATGAAAACCAATACGTAAACGAAATTAAAGTTCCGGTGCAGTTTATTTATTGTAATGCAAAAGATTTTTATTACGAACTGGTAAAAACATCTTCGGCAGAAAAACATTTTACTGAATTGAATTTAATTTCTTCGGCAGATAAAGTTTGTACCACAGAAAAAGAAGTGTATACGCATGCAGACATTCAGTTTACAGAACCTGAGTTGCGCGAAGGCTTGTTTGAAATTGAAAAAGCAAAAAATAATTCTCTTCCCAAACTAATAGAATTTACAGACCTGAAAGGCTCTTTGCACAACCACAGTAAATACAGCGACGGGGTTCACTCGTTAGAAGACATGGCACTGAAATGCAAGGAACTTGGCTACGAATATTTCGGAATTGCAGATCACTCACAATCTGCTTTTTACGCAGATGGTTTGCATCCTGAAAAAGTTTTACAACAACAAATAGAAATTGATAAACTCAACAGGAAACTTGCACCGTTTAAAATTTTCAAAGGAATTGAATCTGATATTTTAAACAATGGCAATTTAGATTACGAAGAAGACATTTTAAAAACTTTTGATTACGTAGTTGCATCTGTACACTCCAATTTAAAAATGGACGAAGAAAAAGCCACAGCACGTTTATTAAAAGCAATAGAAAATCCTTACACAACAATTCTCGGGCATCCAACGGGAAGATTATTGCTCTCCCGCCCCGGTTACCCGATCAATTACAAAAAAATAATTGATGCATGCGCTGCAAACGGAGTAATTATGGAACTC
>JACMLS010000912.1 GCA_014379485.1 Bacteroidia bacterium
CGCCCGAAGCAGCGAGCGTATGACCTGTGAATGCTTTTGTAGAACTGAAAGGGGGAATGTTTTTTTCGAAAATTGTTTTTAGCGCAGCAGATTCAGACAGGTCGTTGTTTTTTGTTCCTGTGCCATGTGCATTGATGTAACTGATGGCCGAAGAATCTGTTTCTCCTTTCTGCAAAGCTTCTTTCATTGCAAGGGTCGCACCTTTTCCCTCAGGCGAAGATGCGGTTTGGTGATAAGCATCGGCCGCATTGCTCCAGCCTGAAAATAAACACAAAGGTTTGTTTTTTGTTTTTGAAATACTTTTTTCGTTTTCAAGCACTAAAAAAGCTGCGCCTTCGCCAAGATTCAAGCCATTCCTGTTCTCATCAAAAGGCTTGCACCATTCAGCATCAAAAATAAATAAAGAATGAAAACCTTTAATTGTAAAATGTGTGAGTGCGTCTGCACCTCCTACCACTACCCTGTCTAATCTATTTTGTTGCATTAATCTTGCACCCAGCATAATTGCGTTGGCAGAAGATGAACAAGCTGTTGAAAGTGTATTTATGTATCCTGAAATCCCTAAATCAGCAGCAATTTTTTCCGTAGTATTGCCGCTGTCGTGCGTAAGCAAAAGAGAAATATCAGCCTCACTGTTTGTTTTTAGCTTACGATAATATTCTTCGGTGTTATCCATACCACCCACCGTTGTTGCAGAAATAATACCTGTGCGAATTTCTTTGTCCTGCAAATTAGTTCCCCAGGCTTCTTTTGCCGCTACATACGCTAATAAAGAAGTTCTTGAATAAGGGCCGTTCTTTAAATTATATTTTGAAATAATCTCTTCGTTAGAAACATCCACCATTCCCAAAAAAAGATCTGAGCCAAAAAAAGTTTTTTTAATTCCGCTCTTTTCAGACCTGAGCGAATGAAAATTTTCTTCAACATTCAGCCCTATAGCAGAAATAACTCCCAGACCTGTAACGTAAATTTTCATTTCAAATTTATTTTTTTCAGTCATGAACCGAAATCAAGCTTCTGATTTCTGCTCCATGACATTTACAACATCCTTGAATCTTCTTTTTTTATCTGCAATTTTATTAAAGATCCATTCTGGCCATGCCGCATTGTCTTCTGCATCGTAAATTCTTAATTTCTGATTTTCATCCTGCACCAGCAGATCTTTTTCTTTGCAATTGAGAATGCGTGCTGCTGTTTCTACGCCAGAATAAGAAGCACCGCCTACACCGTGTGACAAAGTGCTTGCTCCGCACAAAAACAAATTTTCAATTTCAGATTTATTCTTGTAAGAAAAAGGACCTATTTGTTTAAACGTTTTTTCTGTTCCGTACACATTTCCTTTTGTGCTTTGAATGTAAAACTCATTTGTTTTAGGAGTTCCCAATTCCATTTGCACTGCATTTTTTTTAGCGCCAGGAATAATTTTCTCAACGCTGTTCATCATTTTTTCGATAATTCTTTTTTTGTACTTGTTGTACATATCGCCATGATGGTCTTCTTTTGTATTAAAAGCATTAAAACTTTCGTAATCAATAAAAGTAACCACTTCAAAATTATGATACCTGCCATTAAAACTTGTGGGGTCTTTTAAAGTGGTACAACTGATAAAAGCTGCCGGAAATTCATCATCAATTAAAATATCTTTAGTTATCAGTTCCATATATAACTGATCAATATTTTTATCTTTCAGCATCCAGATATTTCCTGAGTCCATGCCTGCTTTACAAACATCCATATCTAAGGTCAGAAACAAAATTAAAGACGTTACAGAGTATTTTGTTTTGGCAAGTTTTTTGAGCAATGTAGTGCTTATATTTTCTTTACCAACCAGTTCGAGATAGGTCATTGACGGATCTGCATTTGAAACAATTGTTTTTGCAAAGATCTGCGAGCCATCCTGCAGCTCAACACCTGTTGCTTTTTTATTTCTAATTAAGATCTTTTTTACATTTTGTTTGATCCTTACCTGGCCACCGTATTTTTTTACAGCATTGGTCATTGCTTTTATTATTCCGCCACCACCACCCATAGGGTAAAATGCTCCGTCAAAATAATGACTCATTACTGAACAGTGAACCGGAAAACTTGCTTTAAAAGGAGGCAGGCCATGATCGCCGCACTGCACATTTAAAACAGCTTTTAATAATGGATCTTTTATATACCAGTCAATTACTCTTTTTAAATTAAATAATCCGTAACGCCCCATATCTTTTGTGCGAAAGGGAATGGTAACATTATCCCAGAACCCGCTCATTTTAGGAATGAGTTGAATCTGATCGCTTACATTCTGCACAAGGCTCAGGTATTTTTTTAAACTTTTTCTTTCTTTCGGAAAAATAAGTGAAAGACTTTCGTGCAGTTCGTTAATACCTGCAGGCATATCAATACGCTCATCACCTATCCAGCAATGTTCGTATGCATTTTTGTTCATTCTAAAAAACACCAGCTCGTTTGCAATTCCCAAACCCCTGTACAATTCACTGGTAGATTGGCCCTTGTCAATTAAACCAACATAATGCACGCCCGGACAAAAACGCTGACCTTTTATATGAAAATTATGACACCAGCCACCAGGTACATAATGTTGCTCAAGCACCAAAACTTTTTGGCCCGCTCTTGCAAGACAAATTGCCGTGGCCAAACCACCTGCTCCTGATCCTATTATTATTGTGTCAAATTCTTCCATTCAAGGCAGCCTAAAATTTAATACTATAAAAACATTTTTCAGGCTTTGGCCTTTGTAATATATTCTGCCATTGAATCAATAGAAGAAAATATTTTTCTTCCGTCTTCGGGATTAGTGATCTTTACCCCGTGAAATTTTTCGAGCAGCACAATTAATTCAAGCGCATCAATTGAGTCTAATCCTAATCCGTCGCCAAATAAGGGTGCATCATTTTTAATATCAGCCGGAGTAATGTCTTCCAGGTTGAGCTGTTCAATGATTTGTTTCTTCAATTCTTCTTTCAGGTTTTCCATGTGGTTGTTGTTTTAGTCATGAAGCGTCTCGTCTTTTCCTTATTTAAACTTTAGAAGGACGAGACTGCTTCATGATGGTTTTATATATTTTTTCTATTGTTTGTTTAGTAAGCGGTGTATTGTTTTCATTCCCATTCTTTTCAGCAAGAAAAATAAAAGCTTCCGTTTTTCCTTCAGTAATTTCTATCCAGCCGCAAATACAGGCTTTGGCATTTCTTAAAAGAATCATGTTGCAATAATCTGCAAAAAAAGCGGCATCAAATTTCTGAAGGATCACAAATAAACTTTCTCCGTACCATTTATTCCGTATGGCCAGTTCTCCCATTAAAATACTTGGCAATGTGTATACGAACAAGGAAGGACTTGGCGCATGTTCTTCTGCATAAGAGTTTACAAATTTCTTGTCTGTATCTTCACTTGCATTGCTATTGGCAAACAGCAATGCAATTTCATCATCGGCATATTCTGCAAGCGCTGCGTTCTCTTTTTTCAACAATTCAACTCCAAGAAATGCCGCTTTTGACAGGCTATCCATTTTATAAAATTTCGGATAGTCTATCGCTAATTTTTTATAGACAGTTTTTAAAAAATCATTTACCTCAAGCCCTTCCGTATTGTCAAACAGCAAAGCACCTTTGTCTGTAACAATTTCTTTAGTTGAAATATGGCAATATGAACTTAAGTGATTCATGATTTTTTTAATAGTAAAGAAGCATTTACTCCGCCAAAGCCGGAAGAAGTTTTTAAAACCGTTTCCAATGACAATTTTTTGTTTTCTGAAATGATATTTATTTTTTTTACTGTTCCCTCTTCTTCAAAGCCCATACTTTTTATAAGTGTGTTGTTGCGCATACTTTGTAAACAGATAGCGGTTTCAATTATTCCGGCAGCGCCCAAAGTGTGCCCGTAATAGCCCTTTAAACTGTTTAGCGGAATGTGTTGCATATTCAACCTGTCAAAGGCAACAGATTCCATATCATCATTAAAAACTGTTGCGGTACCGTGTGCAGAAATAAAATCAATATCTTTTTCAGTTATACCCGCCAGTTCAAGCGTTTTTTTTACGGTACGATACAAACCCTCTCCGGTTCTGCTGGGGCCAGAAATATGATTTGCATCGTTGCCCGAAGTTCCTTCAATAAACCTCATCGGTTCAACATTAAAAATTGTTTTGTGCGAAGAGAGAACTACTGCAGCACAACCTTCGCCCAAAGTAATTCCGGTTCTGTTTTTATCAAAGGGAGCACAAGGTTTATCACTTATTGCAAAGAGGCACTCAAATCCGTAAGTAACAAAATCAGAGATCACATCGCAACCGGCAACAATAATAGTTTCATACACACCTGCCCTTATAAAATTGGCGGCTGTGTTAATTGCAATTACACCAGATGCGCAGGCGTTTGAAACAACTATGGGCGCGTGCTTAAGTTCAAAAGAATTTTGCAGTTCGCTTACAGATTTTCCTATCGGGTTTACATTTTCACTTTTAATATCGCCTTTTGTTGTACTCAGGATGAGCAGCGTTTTTTCAGAAGAAAAAATATCAGGACTGATCTTTGACCTTACATTTTTCAAACAATTTTTTAAAAGCGCATCAAAAGAAAAATCATTCGTGTTTTCTGCAAATCTGGAAAAGAAAATACTTTTTTTATCAAAACCAGCTGCTTCTGTTTTTTTTATTCCCGAACTATTTTTACTGAGCGCACCAAAATTCTCTTCGGCCGTTGAGCCAAGAGGAGAAATAATATTTTCAGCACCAATATAAATATTCACGATCAGAATTTTATTTCATTTTTTAATTCCCAGGCCAGGTAAAAATCGGGCTTGTTCAATTCAAGTATTCTTGTTTTTTCATTTATAAAAACCTGTATTGTTTTACCAATGGCGCAAACTTTATTGGTACTTAAATTCATTACGCGGTATTCAAAAATAATTTTTGCTGCGGGTACCGGAATGTATTTTGCAATTACAGTAACTTTTTCTCCGTAATAAATAGGCGATTTAAAATCTATTTCGGATTTTACAATGGGAGTAAAATAACCGCAGTTATACACGTCTAAATACGTAAGGCCAAATTTGTTTCCGAAAGCTTCTCTTGCGTCTTCAAAAAATTTAAGATAATTGCCATGCCAGATTACGCCCATGGCATCAGTATCGCTGAAGCGCACATTCAATGCTATTTCTTCTTTAAGTTCGTTCATGTAACAACAATTTTCAATTCACATTCAAGCAATATTTTTCCGTCCAAAAAATTCTGACCCTTTATCAAATATACATTTTCCAGTTGGTGTGCTACAATGGCCGTGGTTTTTATTTGCGAATTTACAGGTGGCAGGTGGTGAACCTTAAGTTTTGTGATGGCCCCTATAAATCCAACAGACGGTTTAATGCCGGCCTGCTTATTCAAAAAACCAAAACCGGCCGCACAGGTTTGGGCAATATTTTCTATTAATGCAGCCTCCTGCAGTATTCCGTTCTTTACAAAGATATTTTCTGCGCGGACAAAAAATTCCGATTCAAATTTAAGCGGTGTTGCTTCTATCAGATCAGAAACCATTACAAAGGGGTTTCTTTGAGGAATTACAGATTCAATATTTTCTTCTGTTAAAAGCATTACTTATAAAAATCAAAATAGTTAAACCATTGTTCAGGATGCTGTTTTACTTTTTTTTCTAATTCCTCAATATATTTTTTTGCAATTTCTTCGGGGCTCATTTTTGTGGTGATGGGTAAGGTTGCGCTTAAAGCATAATGGTATTTACTTTCTTTAATAGCATAAACAAAAGTTACGGGTGCATTGAATTTTGAAGCGACAATGAACGGACCTAAAGGAAATTTTGCTTTTTTTTTCAGAAAATCCAGCTCTATGTATTTTGCCCCTTCCAGGTATCTGTCTGCATGTATTGCAATAAACTCATTATTAGAAAGGGCGTTGTTGATGAGGATAACGTGAGACAGATCGTCTTTAATAGGAATAATATTAAAAAGCGAACCACCTGTAGATGTAGTGACGTAATCTTTTATTTTTTCTACTTCGGCATCCATCATCACCACATTTATTTTATTTGAAATTCTTTTTTTCAATAAATTTCCGGCGGTTTCCCAGTTTCCGAGGTGCGCACTCAGTAAAATTGCACCCCTGCCATTATTTTTCATATCAACCAGGTAGTCTTCGTGCTCAAATGTGTAGGTGTATTTGTCTCCCTTACCCACTAAAAAAGCAAAACGATCTATTAACGTTTGCCCGAACTTGTAAAAATTTTTCCGCGAAATCTTATTGGCATCTTTGCGGCCGTAGTTAAGCGCCGTTGTATAAAACCCAACTAAGGCATTACGATTCTTTGGCAAAAAAAAATAATAATACCAGGCAACAAAGTGTAAGATCAGGTAAGAAAAAGAAACCCCAAAGGTTTTGATGGAAAATAAGAAAATTTTATACCCTATCAGGCTTCCCTTGGTTTTACCATCCCAACGGCTCATTTTTTCTGAGCTAACTTTTCTTCTACAAGGTTATAAAAATCATCAAAGGTCACCACCTTAACAAAGTCTTCTCCGTTAAATTTTAACCCAAAATTCTCTTCAATTACAACTACAAGGTCAACGTAATCCAGGCTATCTAATTCAAGGGTTTCCCTTAAATTATTTTCAGGAAGTATTTTTTCTTTATCAATTTCAAACTCAACAGATAAGAACTCTTTAGTAGTTTCAATAATTTTACTTTTTTCCATATCTCAACAAAAAAGGTGATTTTTAAATAATTTACGAATTTATGAAAAAAAACCCTTGTTTTTGGGTAAAAAACATAAAAAAGCAGGAGAATTTTGGACTTTTAAGAAGCAAAATAATGTAATATATTTGCCAAAAAAACACGCCCCCTATGAAACAAAACTACAAATCTCTAAAAAAGATTGTGATGGGAATTTTTGCCATTACTCTTTTCAGTGCTAATTTAAGTGCTCAGGCTGTTCCGGAAATCCTTTATTATAAGTTTGACGGAAGCGGAACCTCTGTTCCTAACCTTGCAAGCGCGCCGCCTTCTGGTACCGCAAACGCCACAATTATGGGAGGCATTACCCAAGGCGGAACTTCAGGCCAATGTAAAGGAGCTCTTATCGGATCCGGAATTACTTCCACAACAGATTATCTTAACACGGGTTACGCGCCTAATCTTACGGGTACTTCATGGACCATTTCTATGTGGACCAGTAATATTACAG
>JACMLS010000913.1 GCA_014379485.1 Bacteroidia bacterium
CGGCGGCCACAGCATCCAGCCGCCTTCTTTGGTAATGAGATTTATTTTCCCACCACCTGATGAGAGCCAATACAAACCGGGATTGGTACAAAAAGCAAAACCTTGCGCATCGTTACCGTCTTCTTTCCAAACAACAATATTTTTTCCATCGGACGAAAAAGAAGGCGTTCTGAAAATTCCTTTTTCATCTGTAAGAATTATTGACATTTTTTTATCCAGGTCCAGCTTTGCAACAGAACCCGAATTTTCATCTGACCAAATAACAAAAACCAATTCTTTTCCGTCAGGCGAAAAAGATGGTTCAGAACAAAAATCAAAGCCCCCGGTAAGCGCTTCCGGTTTGCCATCCGGTAAATTTTTCTTCCACAATTTTCCGAGCGCAGAAAAAACAATGTACTTTTCGTCAGGAGAAGTGATGGCATGACGAATTGTTTTCACAGTAAATTTATCGGGAGCAACATCCTGTTTAAATTTTAATGTTTCATGCAGTTTATGTTTGCACTTTGCTGTGAATGGAATATTTACTGCGTTTGAATTTGTGATGTCTACGTTCCATAATTTTCCTTGCGCCCAAATGATTATATGACTTGCATCTAACCAGGCAAAATTAGAATACACACCAAAAATTGCCCATGCTTCTGTCTGATCTTTGCTAAGTTTATCAAAAACTGGCCACTCCTCCCCTGTTTCCATATTGCGTAAATACAAAACCGTTTTTGCCTGCACACGTTTTACAAAGGCAAGTGTTTTTCCGTCTTTAGAGATCTGCGGGCGAAATGCGCTTCCGTTTCCTCCGGTAATATCTTCAATTTCTCCTTTTTCAAAATCGTAACGTTTTACAACGTAGATCTGGCTGTTGGGATCTTTGTTGTACTGAAAATATCCGCCCGGATACATATCTTCACTATAGTAAACATATTTTCCATCTGCAGAAACAGAAGGCTCGCCAAGATCCTGCTGATCGTTTTTTCTTTTTGTCAGTTGTATTCCGTCTCCGCCGCTCTTATGATACATCCACAACTCACCAGCACCCAAAGATCTGCCCGATGTAAAATGTTTTCTTGTAATCAGATAATTTCCATCAACAGTCCACACCGCATTATTAAGCAAACGAAAACTTTCTTTTGTAATTTGTTTTGCATCAGAGCCATCACGCTTCATGCTCCAGATATTATCTCCTCCACCTGCATCAGAGGTAAAAGAAATCCGTGTTCCGTCTGGAGAAAAGCGTGGCTGCACTTCAAAAGCCAAACCACTTCTTAAAATTTTCGCTTCGCCTCCTGCAAGTGGAATGGAATAAATATCTCCCAAAAGATCAAAAACAATTTCCTTTCCGTCGGGACTTACGTCCAAATTCATCCAGGTTCCTTCGGTAACTGTAAACTCAGTTTCGGTATATTTTCCGGGAGGGTTGTTTACATCCCATTTTTTATCGTCCTTTTTTTTGTCTTTACTTTTATTTTGAGCGCTTATAGTAAACGCCAGCATAGCGGCCGCCAGGGTGCAAAAAACTACTTTTTTCATACTTGATTTTTAGGAAAGCCAAAAGTAAAGATTAAGAATGGATTTTATAAGGAACGAGCCGTTTTATGTAACGAACGGTTTGTTTTCAGGATGAAAATGGCTTATATTCGGATAAAATCATTCTATTGAAAAAACTCTTACTACTCACAACCATTTGTTTTTGCATTTTCTTTTCAAGAGCCCAGGTTCCTGATTATTTTGCTAATGATCCAAAATGGAGAATTGATGCTTTAAGCGGTAATCTTATGACCTGTTTAAAACATGACAACTACATGTATTATGTAATGGGAGATTCTATTGTTAATAGCACCACCTACAAGAAAATTTACAGAAGAGGAAATTATTACGAAACCGGCACTTGCTCAAACAGTTTTTCATATGATATAATTCACTCATTATTGAGACAGGATAGTTTAGAAATATGGAAATACGATCCGACAGGAGATATGTTATTATTCGATTTTGATTTGCAAATAGGAGATAGTGTACCTGTAACATCTGCAACTGCCGACAACGGTGGTCTTCCGTATATTGTATCAGCCATTGATACTTTCCTGGTTGGAACTTCTTACAGAAAAAAATTTGATTGCGGAAACGGAATGATTTTGCTTGAAGGCATCGGACACCAGCGCGGACTAATTGACGACTGGAATTTCCACATGGATTGGAACGGTGACCTTGTTTGTTTCTCTCTTACTGATACAGTTTATTACCCTTCGCTTAATGCTCCCTGTGATCTTACGTTAAACTCAAATTCAATTATTAAAAGTGAGGGAATTAAATTTTATCCAAATCCCGCCAGTGAAAAACTAACGGTTGATTTAAACTCCGCTGAAGAAATAATTTCAATAGAGGCGTTTGATGTGTTGGGCAAAAAGTTTTTTCTGCCGTTTGAAATTCAGAACAACACACACTATTTAGTTGAGCTTAAAAAATTAGCAACAGGTGTTTATTTTTTGAAACTGAATATAAAAACAAGCACAATTAATGTGCGGATTGTGAAGGAATAAAAAACGGCAATGTCATTTCTTCTTTTGGAGACACCAATCAATAGTTTGTCGAATTTGGCCAATGAATGGCTTGTTTTTAGGATGCGAATGGGTTACATTTGAATAAATCAACGCATCATGAAAAAACTCTTACTTACAATTTCTGCAGCATTTTTAGCAAGCCAGTTCTCAATAGCACAAGTTCCGGTTACAAACGATACTGTTCCGGTAATTGTACACGTAATTAATTTGGGAGAAGCTTATGGCGTTGGTACCAATTTAGATTCTGTGCAGATCTACTCTCAGTTTAAAGTTTTAAATGCAGATTATGCTGGACAAGGATTTAATGTAAATACTGTTCCGGCTGTATGGGCGGGCAATGTTGCAAACACAGGCGTTGTTTTTGTAAAAGCACTTTATGATCCGCAGGGAAACACTTTGGCAGAACCGGGAATTGAAAGAGTTTCTTATACTTCTCTTTCAGGAGTTCCCGGGCCAGGAGCAGGATGGAATGCTACAACTATTGATAACAGCATTAAACCACAAACTGTTTGGCCGGCAAGTTTGTATTGCAACATCTGGGTACTTAAATTAGGAGGCGGGCTGTTGGGCTATGCAACGCTTCCTGCAAATTCAGGATTGCCATGGTTGCCCGGAACTATTCCGGCAGATTCTTTAAAAGACGGTGTTGTAATAAATTATCAATTCTTTGGTGATACTCTTAATGTTCAGGCGCCCTACAACAAAGGTCGTACCTGCACACATGAACTTGGGCATTGGTTTGGTTTGGTTCACATCGGTAACTGTACAACCACACCTTATTGCAGCGATCTTTATCCGGGTAATTACAACATGGCATTAGGTTCGCCTGTTTTTCCTGACATGGCTGATAGCTGCACTGGTTTTCCATTAGGGCCAATGTTTATGAATTTTATGTCTTATGTTGATGATGCAAGCATGTACATGTTTACTACCTGCCAGAGCGATTCTATTGTGTGGTCATTGCACCATTCAACATACCATAACAATCTGCAAAATTCGTGGGTGTACCATACAGTTCCTACTTCCATAAAAGAAATGAGCACCAACGATTTCATTTCTGTTTATCCAAACCCCTCTAACGGAACATTTACTTTTCACCGCAACGGGGTGTTAGTAAATCACTTTCGTGTAATGGATGTGAACGGCAGAGAAATTAAAACAGATTTTGTTGTTGCAGAAAACAAATTAACCTTGCTGGCTCCTGCCGGAATGTATTTGTTGCAGGTGTTTACTGAGAATGGAATGGTGATTAAGAGATTGGTTGTTGAGTAATTTTTTATAAGAATTTTATTTTATTGCCTGATTTTATGAATTAATAGATAAGAAACCAGACAATACATTTCCCCCTAAATTACTTTACCTCCACGCCGTTTTTCCATGTTGTTTTTAAAAGCAGCTTTCCTTTTTGGTCATACGTTTCCCACACACCTTCCTTTTTTCCTTTCACAAAATTTCCCTGTTCAGAAATTACCCCTTTGCGAAATATTCGCTGCTTTCCATCCTTTTCTCCGTTAAGATAAAATCCTTCCAAAAAAAGTTTTCCATCAACAAATTCCTGGTAGGGTCCGTGCATTTTATCTTCCTTCAGGCTATAAATTGATGTCACCGTTCCCTCAATTGTATAATAAACCATCCAACCATTCTTTTTGTTTTTTTTGTAATCAGTTTCAGTAAGCAGTGCGCCGGTTTCATAATAAGATCTTTCCTTACCCTCTAAATTTAAATTAACCAAAAAACCTTCGCGAAGAAGGTTTCCCTTGCCGTCTTTTTTTAAAAAATACCCTTCCTTTTTTTTATCAAGAGGTTTAAGGTTGGAAGATTTTAAAGAATCATAAGCAGAAGGCGGAATAGAAGTTGCTGATTGCGCTTTTAGATCTAAGCTAAAAGGCAAAAATAAAATCAGGTAAATAAATATTTTCATTTGAGCGATTTTTTAATGTAATTAAATTAATCCCGGTATTTTACGCAAACCGGAATTGCCACAATTTTCAATCACATAAATGTACAATAAAATTAAATAAATTTTCAATTCAATTAAACTTCGGCTGTTCGACAAATTTCCGATCAATATTAGAAGTCACCAATGATTCCAGCGGGTTCAAGGTGTTCAATTGTTTTAAAAAATTAACGGTACAAATACTATAATGATATGGATTGTGTGAAGAATCGGAAATTAGCCATACACCCATTTTGTAATTGGTCGTCTTTGCTTTGCAGAAGGAAAGGTAA
>JACMLS010000914.1 GCA_014379485.1 Bacteroidia bacterium
AGAATGCGCGGCCATGAAGAAGCAAGCGGCACAAAATATATTCCCAAAGAATTGTTTGAAGTCTGGGGCAAAAAAGATCCGGTAAATAATTTCGAGCGTTTTTTATTGGAAGAAAATATTCTTACCGAAGAAAAAATTGAAGAGATCAGAAAAGAATTTAAAGAAGAAATTGAAAAAGGATTAGAGATCACGTTCGCAGAAAAAAATCCGCCGGTTGATACGGAAAAAGAATTGCGCGATATGTATGCGCCTTTCCCATTCGTTACAACAAAAGCAAGTGGAAGCACTTCAGAAAAAAGATTGATTGATGCCATTTCAGACGGTTTGCGTTTGGCCATGCACAAACACTCAGATCTTGTGCTGATGGGGCAAGACATTGCAGATTACGGCGGTGTATTTAAAATTACTGATGGTTTTACTGAAGAATTCGGAAAAGACAGGGTAAGAAATACTCCTTTGTGCGAATCTGCAATTTTAGGTAGCGGTTTTGGATTAAGCATTGCCGGCCAAAGAGCTATGGTAGAAATGCAGTTTGCAGATTTTGTTTCAGAAGGAATGACTCAGATTGTAAACAACCTTGCAAAATCTCATTACCGTTGGGGGCAAAACGCAAACGTGGTAGTTCGCATGCCAACAGGCGCGTCTGTAAATGCAGGCCCATTTCATTCTCAAAGTAATGAAGCCTGGTTTTTTAAAACACCCGGATTAAAAATTGTTTATCCTGCTTTTCCATCAGATGCAAAAGGTTTATTGCTCACGGCTTTCGAAGATCCGAACCCTGTAATGTTCTTTGAGCATAAAGCTTTGTACAGAAGCGTTTCAGAAAACGTTTCTGACGATTATTATACCATTCCTTTTGGCGTTGCAAGAAAAGTGCGCGAAGGAGAAAAAATTTCTATCATTACTTACGGACTTGGAGTGCATTGGGCAATTGAAATTTTAAATGCGCATCCCGAAATTTCAGCAGACTTAATTGACCTGAGAACACTTTGCCCTTTAGATAAAGATTCTATTTTTGAATCGGCAAAAAAAACGGGCAAAGTATTGGTCTTACACGAAGACACTTTAACAGGTGGAATAGGAGGAGAGATCGCATCACTCATCACAGAAAATTGTTTTGAATATTTAGACGCACCCGTAATACGTTGCGGAAGTTTAGACACACCTGTACCAATGAACGCGGACCTTGAACTTAATTTTTTGCCAAAGAAACGATTTGAAGAAGCCTTGATTAAGCTTCTGGAATATTGAGTTTAATTTTGTAAATTTGAGTAAGAAAATTTCTCATGAACAACACAAATGAAGCAGATCAGATCAAAAAAGAATTAGAAGAATTGAAAGAAGAGTATATCCGAAGATCACTCATTTCTGATGAAGATATAAAATACGGAAGAGTAACCGAAATTGATGATCTTGAAAAAGAAAGTGAGAACTGGTAAAGTATAAAAAAAACGTGAAAGCTCATTCAGTTACTAAAGAGAATTAAATCACAACCAATTACCTTATTACCCAATTACAATCAATTACTTTTTTTATGCGCGGAAAATTTCTGGAAGCTGAATGGAGAAAACTGGTGATCTTTAATTTTGAGGTAGATCCTGAATTGCTTAAAAAGTATTTGCCTGCGTTTACAGAATTAGACGATTTCAACGGCAAACATCTTATTTCTCTTGTAGGATTTCAGTTTAAGAACACAAAAGTGTGGGGAATTAAATGGCCCTGGCACGTAAATTTTTTAGAAGTGAATTTGCGTTTTTACGTGCGCCGCAAGATGCCAGATGGTTCATGGCGTCGCGGCGTTTCGTTTGTAAAGGAGATGGTGCCGCACGCGCTGATTGCGACCGCCGCACGCCGGTTGTATGGCGAACCGTACGAGG
>JACMLS010000915.1 GCA_014379485.1 Bacteroidia bacterium
CTTTTGCACAAAACAAAAAAATTGACTCGCTCAAAATTGTTTTAAAAGCGGCTAAAGAGGATACAAATAAAGTAAACACACTCACCACACTTTCCTGGCAGATCAGAAGCCTGAATACAGACACAGCAATTACACTTGCAAACCAAAGCATATTGCTTGCAGAAAAATTGCACTATAAAAAAGGTGTAGCCAACAACCTGTCAAACCTTGGTGCTTTCTTTGGATATTTTAAGGGAGACAACAATAAAGCACTTGAGTACTATTTTAAAGCAGTAAAGATCGGCGAAGAGATAGGATTCAAAGAACAATTGGGTAAAACTTATGGGAATATTGGCATTGTATATAAAGACATGGCAGATTATCCTAAAGCATTAGAATACGGCTTTAAAGCATTGAAAATTGCGGAGGAACGAAAAGACCAACAAGTAATAGGAAGAACACTTGGCAATATTGGCGTTGTCTATTACAATGTTCCTGACAAAAAGAAAGCGCTCGAATATTATTTTAAATCATTAAAAATAGTTGAGCCGCTTGGCTTAACACAACTACAGGCAAATATGCTTGGTAATATTGCAATAGTTTACCAGGATCAGAAAAAACAAAAAGATGCTCTTGAATATTATTTTAAAGCATTGAAATTGGCTGAAGAGGCAGGATTAACTAAACTGGAAGCAAATACATTAGGAAATATTGCAAGTACATACCAGGACCTGAACGAGTATGAAAAAGCGCTTGAGTTTTACCTGAGATCACTTAAACTGGGAGAAGCACAGCAAGATAAATCTGCAATGAGCATTACGTACGGCAACATTGGCAATCTGTATATGGTAACCGGAAAATTTAAAGATTCGGAAGAGTGTTTAAAAAAAGCAGTAACACTCTCAACAGAACTGAATTTTCAGGATAATTTAAAAAGCTGGGAACAAATGCTCAGCCAGTTATACGATACCACAAACAGGCCTCAGCTGGCTTATGAACATTACAAAAAGTATATTGCTTTGCGCGACAGTATTTTTAACCAGGATAATGAGAAACAATTGCTGCGTTCTGAAATGAATTATGAGTACGATAAAAAAAAAGCAGTAGCCGATGCAGAGCACAAAAGTGAATTAATAAAACAGGAAGCGGTGGCTGAAGAAAAAAGCCGGAAACAAAATGTTATTATGCTATCTGTTTGTATTTGTTTGTTGCTTGTTATTGGTTTTTTAGTTTTTGTGTTTCGATCATTAAGAATTACACGCAGGCAGAAAGAAATGATAGATATTAAGAGTAAGATAACCGAAATGCAAAAACATCTTATAGAAGAAAAACAAACGGAGATCATTGACTCGATCAGGTATGCCAGCAGAATTCAGAGAGCTTTGATTACGGGTGAGAAATATATTGAAAAGAATTTAAAGAAATTAAATCCTGCCGCTTCATGAAAACTATTTTTTTTATTATTCTTTTCAGTTACATTTCCTGCAACTGTTTTGCGCAATCAAAAAAAATTGACTCGTTAAGATCAGTTTTAAAAAACACAAAACAAGATACTGTGCAGGTTAAAACAATGAACGCTCTTGCCTGGGAGTTTAAAAACATTAAACCTGACACCTCCATCGTGATAGGTAACGAAGCCTTAAAATTAAGCACAAAACTTTTATGGACTAAAGGAATAGCAAAGACAGAACAACAATTGGGATGGTTTACATTTCTGCTTGGAGATTATGGCGGTGCCATTACACATTACGAAAAATCTGTTATGCAATGGGAAAAATTAAGCGCATCGGCAGACAAATCGCAATCATTTGCCGGAAAAAAAGGAAAAGCATCTACCATTGGCAACATTGGGGTTGTTTATAAAAACCAGGGGATGCATGAAAAAGCACTTGACTCTTATTTTGCCACGTTAAAAATTGCTGAAGAACTCGGTGATAAATCTTTGATAGCAAATTGTATCACCAGCATAGGAGTCGTTTATAAAGAACAAGGGAATTACTCAAAAGCGCTGACCTTTCATTTCAAAGCCCTGCAACAGGCAGAAAGCTCAAACCTTTTGCAAATTAAAGCAAACAACCTTTGCAACATAGGAAACATATATTGCGACCAGGCAGAATTTACAAAAGCGCTTGACTATTATACAAAGGCTGTAAAATCAGGAGAGGAGAACGGAAACAAAACCGGAATTGCAAGAAACCTTAGCAACATGGGCAATGTATCTCTGTTACAGGGAGACAGTGCCTTGAAAATGGGCAACAACAATTTTGCAAATGAAAAAAAATATCCGGAAGCCTTAAACTATTTTACAAAAGCATTGGTTATTGCTGATGAGTTGCACGACCTGCAGGTACAGGCCGGCAGCCTTGTTAATATTGGCGGTATTTATGGCAAACAAGGTAATCATTCTAAAGCCCTTGAAAATTTTATTAAGGGACTTGCCGTTTTAAGACAAATGAAAAACAAAAGTAATATTGCAAGTACACTTGGTAACATAGCCACACTGTATACAGAAACAAAAAAATTCGCGGAAGCAAAAAAATACCTCGACGAAGCACTTTCTCTTTCAACAGAATCAGGCACGCTGAATCTGATGAGAGAGCATGAGTTTGCATTTACTGAATTGTATACTGAATGGAACAAACCCGGGCCCGCACTGGAACATTACAAGAAATTCATTGTCCTGTGCGATTCTATTTTCAGTAAAGAAAACAAACAACAATTAATTCGTTCTGAAATGAATTATGAATACGATAAAAAAAAGGCAGTAGCCGATGCGGAGCACAAAAGTGAATTAATAAAACAGGAAGCGGTGGCTGAAGAAAAAAGCCGGAAACAAAATGTTATTATGTTAGCAGTTATAAGTTGTTTGTTGTTAGTTAGCGGCTTTTTAGTTTTTGTTTTTCGTTCGTTGAGAATTACACGCAAACAAAAATTGTTGATCGACATTAAAAATGCTGAAACAGAACTTCAAAAACATCTTATAGAAGAAAAGCAAACTGAGATACTTGACTCGATCAGGTACGCGAGCAGAATTCAGCGCGCACTGATTACGAGCGAAAAATACATTGAACGCAATCTTAATAAACTCAACAACAAACAAAAAAAATGATCACAGACAAACCTCAACTTATTTTTGAAGACGAAATTCTGCTTGTCTGTAACAAACCCGCAGGTCTTATGGTTGAGCCTGACCGTAATAATTTCCCTAATTTATTGCAACAGGTAAAAAATTACCTGAAAGAAACTACCGGAGAAAAACTTCCGTACGTTCAGCATTTGCACCGCATTGACAGGCCTGTGAGCGGACTTGTGTTGTTTACCAAAAACAAAGAATA
>JACMLS010000916.1 GCA_014379485.1 Bacteroidia bacterium
CTATTTCAGCAAAGGAAAAAGGGAGGAGGGACGAAGGAAAGGGGCGAGGGACGAAGGGCGAGTGAAAAGTAAAGAATTGACTCGTCTTTTTCCTTCGTCCTTCGTACCTTTCCCCTTATTTAATCAGCATCCATTCCCACCGGAAAAATTTTACGGAACTCTTCCAGGTAAGCCATGTTCAATTCTACTGTTTCAATGGCATCTTCGTGAGCCTTTGTTTTGCTCAGTTGCTCTCCCCGCGGGTTTAAAACAACGCTGTCTCCTGAGTGAGAAAAATTATTTCCGTCAGTTCCTACACGGTTCACACCAACCACAAAAGACTGGTTTTCTATTGCCCTTGCAATCAATAACTGTTTCCATGGAAAATTTCTCACTTCGGGCCAGTTGGCAACATAGAGCAAAACATCATAAGCGGCAGCAAAGTTTTTTTCTGCATCCCATTTATTTCTGCTCCATGTTGGAAAACGAAGATCGTAACAAACCTGCAGATTTATTTTCCATCCGTTCAGCTCAACAATAACTTTTTCATTTCCTGGAGTATAATGTTTTTCTTCGCCGGCCATTCTAAACAAATGTCTTTTATTGTAAACTGCAAAAGAACCATCGGCCCTTACCCAATACAAGCGGTTATAAAATTTGTCTTTGTCTTTAACTGCAATGCTTCCGCAAATAACACGATTCATTTTTGCGGCCATACTTTTCATCATTTGCAAACCGGGACCTTCCTGTTCTTCGGCAAATTTTTCGGGGTTCATAGTGAACCCTGTTGTAAACATTTCAGGTAAGACGATCAGGTCAGATTCCTCTTTTACAGAAGAGATCCTACTTTCGAAATGAGAAATATTTGCAGCCGCATCCTCCCAATAAAGAAAGGTTTGAATACTTGTAATTTTTAAATTCTTCATAGAATTTTATTCTTTAATCAAATTTAAAAGGAAGTAAGATCTCACTGAGCTCCTTTTCTCCGTAAACACATCCCTGGCACACACTTACCTTTCCTTTCTTTTTCTTTATCAAAGCAATTAATTTCAGTTGTTCTTCTGTTGGCAAAATTCCCTGCTTTTTTAAAATATAAAATCCTTCAATACCATAACACTGAAGTTCCAGGCTTGTAGAACGAATCCACTTATCGAACAGCGCCTTGTCTTTTTTCTCAATTGCCGAATCTACTTTCATTGAATACTCTGTAAGCACACCGTCAATACCACAATAGTGCCCGTATACAGGCGCATTAAAAAAATCAGCAGAATTTATCCTGGAATGGTAAACAGCAAAAAATTCATCCTCCATTTTTTTTAATTCTGTTTTAGAAGAATCTGCTATTGGATGCGAATTTTTCCATTCATTATTAAAATAATCGTAATATCTGTAAAATACTATCTGCTTTTCATTTCTGATAATGCCAATAAGCAAGTGTTCCGTAAAGTAAGTAGCAGAATCTGTAGGATACGTTTTGGTAAAAACAAAAACCTCTTCGCAATATTCACCTATCAATTGCCTGTCAAGCGTCTTAAACATTTTTGCAGAATAAATGCCTGCCTTTATCTTTGCAAAAGAATTTGAATAGTCAGAAAAACTCTGCCAGTTACCTGATTTTAAAAGAGAAATTACTTTATCTTTTTCGGGAGAAGCAAAAAGAATAAACGAAA
>JACMLS010000917.1 GCA_014379485.1 Bacteroidia bacterium
AAACTCTGGTTGAGGGTACAGATGTTACTATAGTTACTTATGGCTCTTGTGTGCGTGTGGCACTCGAAGCAATTAAAAACCTTGAAGACGCAGGCATTTCTGTTGAGTTGATAGATGTACAGACACTTTTACCCTTTGATATTCACCATCACATTGTAAAAAGTTTGCAAAAAACTAACAGGATTGTGCTTTTAGACGAAGATGTACCGGGTGGTGCAAGTGCGTTTATGATGCACAAAGTATTGGAAGAACAAGGCGGATTCAAACACCTTGATTCTGCACCACAGACCATAACGGCTAAAGACCACAGACCAGCCTATGGCAGTGATGGTGACTACTTTAGCAAGCCGTCTGCAGATGATGTTTTTGATGTGGTATACAATTTGATGAATGAAGTTAACCCGGGTAAATATCCCGATTGTTTTAATTAAATAAGAGTTATGATAAAGAAAAGAAAATCCGTTTTTATTCTGGCAGCCTTTCTTCTGGTAGCCGCATTGCCTGCTTTTTCGCAGGAGGAGGAAGAAGATGAGAAAAAAATGATTCGTGAGGTGATTGATGTGCAGGTAGACAGGCCACCAGTAGTAGCTGCTCCTGCGCCGGTAGAAACACCTGGTAAAAAAGGAAAAAAGAAAAAACACCACGATCCGCCACCAGAAGAAACTGCTCCGGTAGACAGCGGCGGAACCATTCCGGCCCCTATTGCCGAGTTAATGAAACGCGGAAATGCATGGATGACCAAAAAAAATAAAGACTTTTTAAAAGTAGATCCAACCTCAAGCGGAAATGTGCTTGAATGTTTGGTAAGCTTTGTCTATAAACCAAAAGAATTAAATCCTGCTGCACCTGTTGAAGGAAAAGTTACCATGAAGGTGATTGTAGATTGTAAAGAAGGGAAATACCGTTATACTATAAAGGACATTGTTCACACTGCTACCGCCGCAGATTTTTCCGGAGGCGATGTTTTTGAAACAATTCCAAAATGCGGATCTATGAGCCTTCCGGAACCAAGCTGGAAAAAAATAAAAAGTTTTGCCCTTGCCAAAGCAAACATTGTGGCAGGCAATTTAAAAGAATCTATGAAACAAAAAGTTAAGGATAAGAAAGATGATTGGTAGTCATACTTCACTTTGTCGCACTTCGACAGGGCTCAGTGTGACAAAGTGATGAGACAACTTATGAATTTCCCCGCTATAGAGATGGCGGGGATTTTTTTTTGTCTCTTCTCGGCTGCGCTCGATTGACAAAAAAACCGAATAATCTTACAGTGCTTAAATCATAATAATTGTCAAATTGAAACACAATGAGATGACCGGGGTAGTAATAAAAAGAAAATCAGGGTTAATTTTGAGATGAATGAAGATCATTAAGATAATCGGCAAAACAGTTTGGGGAATTTTTCTGGTTCTTATTCTGAGCATTGTCATTTATCTTAATTGCGGTTTATATTATTCTCCGTGTTTTGAAAAGGTTGAAAAAGATGAGGTGAATGTTGATGTGCTTTACCAGTTAAGGTTTTTAAAAACGGAAATGCATAAGGGCGCTGCAGATGAAATGCAAAGTTATTTTCCTGAAGGATTCATTTTTATGAATGCGCTTTATGGTTTGAGCTGGAGCGAATTAGTTAAAAAGATTGATAAAGATTCTGAACTTTTTAAAGAAGCCCATAAAGAAATTCAGTTTTCATACAACGAAATAAATTCTGAAAAGGGTACACGAATTTTTCCGCGGCAGCTTGAATTGCCTTATGGAGCATTTTACATTGGCTGGAATAACTATTTGCTCGGAAAAAAATTAGCCATTGAAAAACCGGAAGACAGGGACAGTTCTGAAATAAAATTATACGAAGCAAGTTGCGCCAGAATTTCAGACGTTATTGATTCTTCAGCTTCACCCTACCCTGAATCTTACGCAGGGTTTTCATGGCCTGCAGATGTAAGCGTTTGCATTGCCTGCCTTGCCAACCACGACAAGATCTTTCAGCAAAAATATTCTTCAGCAATAAAGCAATGGATTCAAAAAGTAAAACGCCTTGCTGATCCTGATGGTTTAATGCCACACTCATTTGATCCGGCTACTTTACAGGTAAAAGAAAATGCACGTGGTTGCTCGCAAAGTTTAATTCAGAATTTTTTGTTTGAGATCGATTCAACTTTCGGTAAAGAGCAATTTACTACTTACAAAAAACTTTTTTTAGACGCGCGCGTAGGTTTGCCGGGAATAAGAGAATACAAAAAAGGAAATGAAAGTGAAGGAGATGTAGATTCAGGTCCAGTAATTTTTGGCATTGGTGGTTCGGCTTCAATTGTAGGTTTACGTGCAATGGGGTTAATGAAAGAAAATGAAACTGCTATTGGATTACGAAACAGTATTGAAACGTTTGGTTTCTCTTTAGAAAGCGAAAAGCAAAAAAAATATTTGTTTGGAGAATTGCCTATGGCCGATGCTTTTATTTGCTGGGCAAATTCAACTGAAATAAATTCTGCAACAAAACTTTCTACAAATAAATATTGGCTGGGAAATTTTCAGTTGTATTCTTTGTGTGTGTTGTTGCCTGTGCTGTATTTTTTATGGAGGCTGGTAAGGCTCAGTAAAAAAGAATTCAGCCCAAAAGTCTGAATTTGCATTACAAAACAACATCCTTGCTGGCAAAATTGTTCTCCTTGTAACATTCACAAGAATATTTTTTACTTCATCAGTAAATTATCTATTTGATTTATTGTATTTTAGAAAATTTAACTATACTATACAATACGATGTATTGTAATTAAATGTATCTTTGTGTATAATATAAATAGAAAATATGAATTACTCATCGGAATTACTGAAAGGAACGCTAAAACCAATTGTCCTAAAACTGTTAGCAGACAACAAAAGAATGTATGGGTATGAAATGACCCAAAGAGTGAAGGAACTAACATCTGGTAAAATTCAACTAAGTGAGGGTGCTCTATATCCTATACTTCATGCTCTTGAGAAAGATAAATTAGTAACTGTTGAAATTGAGTTTATAGGAAAACGTGTTCGGAAATATTATAAATTGAGTCCTGCGGGCAAAAGCAGTACAAAGGAAAAAATTTCAGAACTACTCGATTTTGTAACTACAGTAAAATTATTGTTGGATATTAAAACATCTTTAGCTTAATGTATAAATTATCTGAACAACA
>JACMLS010000918.1 GCA_014379485.1 Bacteroidia bacterium
CTTTATACAACAGATCGCGCATTGCTTTCGGATCTGAAATTGGAACATAGCGGTAAAATGAAACGGTTTTTCGCTGAATTTTTTCTTCTTTCAGTTTCTTTTTTAATTCTTCGCGACTAAGTTTATTGTGCAGCGCCATTGGAAAAGTCCGTGAGTCTTTTTAGTTCGAAGTCCGTGAGTCTGAAATGCCCGGACTAACGGACTATTTTTTGACTTTCGGACTAACGGACTTTTTAGTACGTTTGCAAAGGTATGCAGTTAATGAATAAAAAACGCTGATTTTCATCATCAATGACAGACAAAATTCTGATTATAGGAGCCTGCGGGCAAATAGGAACGGAGCTTACAGAGGCTCTGCAAAAACAGGTTGGATTAGAAAACGTTATTGCATCTGACCTTAAATTTTCTCCTCAATTACCTGAAGGAACTATTTTTGAAACCCTGGATGCACTTGATCAGAAAGGGATTTTTGAAATAGTAAAAAAACACCATGTTACGCAGGTTTATTTGCTGGCGGCTTTATTATCTGCCACAGCAGAAAAAAACCCGGCCTTTGCCTGGAAACTGAACATGGAAAGTCTTTTTCATGTATTGGATCTTGCTAAAGAAAAACAAATTAAAAAAGTGTACTGGCCAAGTTCCATTGCTGTTTTCGGACCTAACACGCCCAAAAAAAATACTCCGCAGTTTACAATTATGGAACCCAGCACGGTTTACGGAATAAGTAAACAAGCAGGCGAACGTTGGTGCGAGTATTACTTTAATAAGTTTGGAGTAGATGTAAGAAGTTTACGCTACCCCGGTCTGGTAAGCTGGAAATCTGCTCCGGGTGGCGGAACTACGGATTATGCAATTCATATTTTTCATGAAGCCTTAAAATCAGGCACTTATACTTGTTTTTTAAAAGAAGACACTTCTTTGCCAATGATGTACATGCCAGATGCCATAAGGGCTACCATGGAAATAATGAATGCTCCGGCAGAAAACATTAAAATTCGTTCTTCTTATAATTTATCTGCCATCAGTTTTAATCCGCTTGAAATTGCCGCAGAGATCAGAAAACAGATTCCTGAATTTTCAATGAAACATTTCGTCGATTTTAGACAACAGATTGCCGATTCGTGGCCGGGTAGTATAAACGACGACGAAGCCAGAAAAAACTGGGGCTGGAACCACAAATTTACCCTCGAAGCAATGGTATCTGACATGCTGCAAAATTTAAAGAAAATTATTTTGCATAATCCCCTGTAACCTTTAGCCACGGCCACCCGTAGAATATTAGTAGTGGTGTTATCGGTTGATTTGACGTAGGCATTTTGGGCTTCATCTAAAATTCTTAATAAGGACCCTGATTTTTAGGTAAATTTGTTTTAAGATTTTAGCGAACAGAGATAATAACCACAAAAGAAAAATGACCAAACCCATTCCAATGAAAAATATTTATCTTTTGTTTCTATTTATCGGCGGTTTCTTCTACGCTCAGCCTCAGAGCTACGAGATGTTTAACGGCAAGGATACCATCAATTATATTGATGCTTTAGGGAAAAAGCAACGCAAATGGATAGTTTTTGGAAAAACCAAACCAAATACCTGCTATACCCCTGAAGGAAAGGTTGAGCAAGGCTCTTATACTGATAACAAGAAAATTGGAAAATGGCAAGAGTTTTTTTGTAACGGTAACATGAAGAGCAATATAGAGTTTCAGAATGGCCGTCCTGACGGATATGCGATCATGTATAACGAAACCGGAAAAATTTCTGAAGAAGGAACCTGGAAAAACAACCGGTGGGTTGGTAATTACAAATTGTATTACGAAAGTGGCAATGTACAGCACGAGTTTACTTTTGGTCCTAACGGAAAGCGCGACGGAGAACAGGTTTATCACTGGGATGATGATAAAGGAACGGTGATGATAAAAGCCAACATGGTAGGAGGTAAAGAACAGGGAACTGTTACAGAATTTCATCCTGACGGCTCTGTGAAAAAAACTGTGAATTATAACAACGGTGATGCGGATGTTGCTTCTATAAAAGAATTTCAACAAGCCAAACCAACTGTGGTTGCTCCCAAAAAAGAAGAGAAAAATGCTCCTAAAAAAGAAGAGATCTCTGTGAAAAAAACAGAAGAAGTAGATCCGGGAAACAACAAAGGCCCTACTATTCTTAACGGTTATCATACAACTTACCTGTACAAACAGATCTCTAAACAAGGAACTTTTAAAGACAATTTATTAATGGATGGAAAAGCTTATTTGTATGATCGTGATGGTAAGCTGCAGAGAATAGCAGTTTACAAAGAAGGAAAATACGTTGGAGACGCTCCTATAGAAGATTAAGAAAAAATATTTTTCAGGTTTGTAAAAAGGCAATTGGTTTATCTGGTTGCCTTTTTGCTTTTTATGCCTCAGATTTCATGAATTCCCTCAGATTTTTATTTTTTATTCCTTCTAATCTGCGAAAAAAATCTTCGTAAATCAGTGAAATCTGTGGCGTGAAGAAAATCTGCCAAATCAATTGTTTTTTTGATCTTTTACAATTTCTTCCCTCTCATTACAGCTCCCGGGCTTTTTATTCACCTAAAAGATTCGTTTCTTTGTTTGTTGAACCGAACGAATCCATAATCAAGATGCAATCACTTTTTGTTTACAATACCCTTTCCAGAAAAAAAGAAGAATTTAAACCGTTGAATCCGCCTTTTGTTGGTTTGTATGTTTGCGGACCCACTGTATATTCTGATGTGCACCTTGGTAATTGCCGCACATTTATTTCGTTCGATATGATTTACCGTTACCTTGTTCATCTTGGTTACAAAGTAAGGTACGTTAGAAATATTACAGATGCAGGCCATTTAGAATCTGATGCCGATACGGGAGAAGATAAAATTTCTAAAAAAGCAAAACTTACGCAATTAGAACCAATGGAGATCGTTCAGCAGTATACTGTTGATTTTAAAAAAGTAATGAACGATTTTAATGTATTGCCTCCTTCTATTGAACCAACAGCAACAGGCCACATTGTTGAACAAATAGAAATGACAAAAAAAATTATAGACAGAGGCTTTGCTTACGAAGTAAACGGTTCTGTTTATTTTGATGTAGAAAAATTTTCTAAAGAAAATAATTACGGCCAATTGAGTGGCAGAAATCTCGATGATCTTTTAAATAATACACGGGAACTTGAAGGGCAGCAGGAAAAAAAAGGAAGACTTGATTTTGCGCTCTGGATAAAAGCGAAACCAGAACATTTAATGCAATGGCCTTCGCCCTGGGGCAATGGTTTTCCGGGCTGGCACATTGAGTGTTCTGCTATGAGCACAA
>JACMLS010000919.1 GCA_014379485.1 Bacteroidia bacterium
CGGTAGAATCTTCGTAGGTCTGCCTTATGTACTCGTTAAACAACTGTGCCGAACGGTTTACAAAGTCGGCAGCATTTGTACCCTCGGTTAATTCTCTGAAAGTTTGTTCGAGCGTGTTGTGCGCAACAATAGAAATAAAAGCACCGGGAACTCCATGGCCTGTGCAATCAATTACAGCAAAATAAACCAGGCCGTTGCGTTGGTTAAACCAGTAAAGATCTCCGCTTACAATTTCTTTGCTCTGGTAAAAAATAAAATAATCGTTTATGTAATTATTTAAAAAATCAGCCGGTGGCAGCAAAGCGTTTTGAATGTGGCGGGCGTATTTAATACTGTCTGTAATATCTTTGTTTTTGTCTTTAATTACAGCGTAAGCAAACTCAAGTTCTTTGTTTTTATTTTCAAGTGTTTTCTTTTCAGATTTTTCAAGATCAATTTCTCCCTGCAAAGAATCGAGCAAACTTTTTGTATCAGAAAGCTGTAGTTTACTTTTCATTTCATCGTGCATTTCCATACACTCCAGAGCTTTTACAAGGTTGCCCATTTTTTTATGCACCTTGCTTAAAAGTTTGTAGGTTTCTGCTGCAATTCTTTTTTCGTTCAGCTCCAACGCAGAAGCAACACCATGTTTCATTAAGTTAAGCGCCTTATCATTAAAACCTGTTTTAAAATACAACTGCCCAAGTGTTACATAGCTCTGTGCAATTCCTTTTAAGTAATTAAGTTTATTTGCAATTTCAAGCGCTTCGTCAAGGTATTTTTTTGCACTGTCAATATCATTTGCGCTCAGGTAATTGTTGCCGATATTAAATAAGATCTCACTCACAGCATATTCATCACCATTCTCACGCATAGCAAGCAAACTGCCCTCCATTATAGAAATTGCTTTCATATAATTTCCTTTCAGCTGTTCAATAAGGCCAAGATTGGTTCTAACGTAAGTAATTGCTTTGCTGTCTCTGGATTTTTCTGCGTACTCTACCGCAACCAAATAATAATGTTCTGCTTTTTCAAAAACAGAAAGCTGGGTGTAAATATTTCCAATATTTCTTAAAGCAGAACTGGCGCCTTTGTAATCATTTAATTCAAGAAAATAAGCTTTTGATTTTAAAAGGTCTGGCAATGCTAATTGATACTGCCCCATAGTAAGATAGGCCACACCGGTTGAACGGTAACTGTAAGCGAGCCCTTTTTTATATCCTTTTTCCAAAGATTTATCGCGGGCAATAAGTGCAAGTCCAATAAGTCTTCGGGGATCTGATCTGCGCATTACCCACGCCTCCGCATTCACCTGATCAATTTCTTCAAGCGAATTGATTTCAACCTCCTCCTGGAAACGGGCTGCCGGCATATTTTGGGTATTATGTTTATTATACTTTAAACAGCCTTATAAGGTTTTGGCTTTAGGCTATAAAATACTGTGCTTGGTCTAAAAAAAGGTCGGTAAAACTGCTTAAAAGGGTGTGCTAACACGATTCAGTATCAGATTTTGCTTCCTAATGTAACAAGAAAAAAACTCTGAGAGTAGTTCATTTTGCTGGCATTTACATACAAAGGATTGTAGAGGTAAAAATTTTCTGACCGAAGACTGAGCGAATAAGAAACATCTATAAAATGGTTGTTCCAGCGAATGCCTGCGCCCCCGGCAAAACTATGTCTTACGCCTGCACCTGCAAATACATTACCTGTGGGTGAACCAAACATGGCATAACCTAAACGTATTATGACAGGTTTAATATTTCTCTCTACTCCTATCTTAATATTAAATGCGCGTTTATAATTTTGCCGCATAAACTTATCAATGGCAGCAAAATACATGGGGTTTGATTTTAAACGCATGTTTCCATAATTCATACTCTCTACTTCAATATTTACTGAGCCTGCTTTTTGCAAAAGAAAAGAAATACTACCCTGAACTTTTGAAGGGGTAAAAAGTGAGTACCTGAAAATAGCAGTTTGCGATGTGTCTGTGTATGTTCCTCCCTGTCCACCCGGGCTGTCAAAAGTAATTCCGAAAGTAGATTTATAAGTGTCTTTTAGCAGAATAGCTGTTGGAGAGTGGTAAGCCAGACCTGCTCTTATGTATTGACTGAAACGGTAAATAGCGCCGAACTTTACATTAATACCTTTTCCGGTTGTATTCAGTTCTTCGTTATACGTGAAAGATGAAATTTTGTAAGGGAGATTAGGGCATTGGTATAAAATTGCATCTGCAGATTCTTTAAAGGCAGAACTTCTTGTAAAATTTATAAAAGGCACATCTATTGCCCAGCCCCCGTAAAATTTATCGCTGTAACTATATCCGCCGCCAATAGAAAGATCAGAAATTCCACCGCTCTCTACTGCGTTGTACTCCTGTCTCATATTCGCTCCCTCAGGTATGGTTGAAGTGTAAAGGGTAGGATCTCCGTTTACCGTATCAATAAGATCATATATGTACGGATACAATTCATAAAACTGATCTAACTGAGATGGGTTTTTACCTTGCGCTGTGGCAGAAAATGCAAGGCCCATACTCGATCCTTTGCTGTGGCCGGCAATAGAAATATTGTTTTTAAAATTTACACTTCTGTTTAGCGAAATTGCAAAGTTTGCACGGGTAAAATTCTTTTTATCAATTTCTCGGTTTACTCCTGCGCCTGCAATACCAAGATTAGGAAGCACAAAATTATTTTTATAATCGTTTACTAAAGAATCGTTGTAAACACTTTTTACTTTTGCCAGTTGCATACCTGCGGTAAATGTAACATCGCTTTTTTTGTAAATTCCTATTCCTGCGGGATTGTTGTTGAGGCAGGAAAGATCTGTACCAAGTGCTCCCACTGCTCCACC
>JACMLS010000920.1 GCA_014379485.1 Bacteroidia bacterium
ACAAAAAAAGAAAACTGAAGCGCTTGAAATTTTTAAACTGAATGCAAAGAAAAACCCGAAACAATTTATGACCTACGCAGGCTTAACGCGTGGCTACTCTGCAAACGGATATTTTAAGAACGCTATGGTAAACGCCAAATTAGCACTGGCCCTTGCCCCTGACGCAATAAATAAAACTTCTGTAGAAAATATGATTAAGAAGTTGGAGAATAAACAGGACGTGAATTAATCTACGAATCGCGAATCTTTTTACGAATGTTACGAATCTTGAATCTACGAATCGCGAATGTTACGAATTGATACTTGCTAAAAAGTAAAATCCGTGAAATTTGCACTTGTTTATTCAAATTAATTCTTTCAACTCTTTTTTTTCGAGGCGAGAAGTTTCAGATTTCTTTCAATGTACCGCTCAGAAGTTAAGAGGGCCTGCTGAATTCTTTTTGCATAGTAAATAGAATCGAGCACTTCTTTATTTTTTTCGTGAAGTTTTTCAAACGCTTCATCTACCCTGATCTTTTGTTGTTCTATTATTTTTTTCTGTTTTCGGGTAATGCGGAAACGATTAATAACAAAACCTAAACCACCAAGAACAATCAACAAGCCAACGACCAACGAATAACGCTGAAACCTTTCTTGTTTTAACGAAGCGGTTTGCGCAGAGAGTTGCGCATCTTTTACTTTTTGAAGTTCGGCGTTTTTTACCGAATCTGCAGCCGATCTTTTTTCGTATTCGTATTTGAGCTGTTGCTTTATTCCGGCCTTTCTTGTTTGTTCGTTGTTAAGACTGTCTTTCATTTTTACTGACAGTTCCAGCATTTCCATTGCCTCTTTAAACTGTTTTTTCCGTTTATAAATATCATAAAGTCTTTTGGACGAAATTTCTATCTGGTCAGGAAACCCAACCTCTTTAGAATAGATAAGCGATTGCTGAGAATACCGAAATGCTTTTGAGATATTGTTTTGAATAAGGTACAATGCTCCGAGGTTAGAACAGGAATTTGCCATTCCTCTTTTGTCCTTTACATCTGTGCGCAATTTCAGCGATTCAAAAAAATACTCTTCTGCTTTTTTAAAATCGCCATCTTCCTGAAAAAGGTCAGCCAGGTTGTTTAGCGATTGGGCTACTCCGTACTTATCACCAAGGTCCCGCCTCAGTTTAAGCGATTGGGTATAATAATCTATTGCAAGCCGGCGGTTACCGTTCTTATGCACCAGCGCTCCAATATTGTTCAACAAATTTGCTTCTCCTTTTTTATCTCCGGTTTTTTTTCTTAGTGCAAGTGAGTTATTGTAATATTCAAGGGCCAGCTTATACTCTCCGCGGTTCTTATAAAGCAAACCAATGTTGTTAAGCAGTATTGCCACACTTTTTTGGTTTCCGTTCTGTTCCTGAATTTTCAGCGCTTTTGCATAATCTTCAATGGCCATTCCTATATTGCCCAACGCTTCGTAAATAGTTCCCATGTTGCTTAAGGTAACTGCTATTCCGTCTTTATCGCCAATTAACGTATATACATCCAGAGATTTTTTAAAGGCTGCAAGCGCGGCTACAGGTTCGCTCTTCTGATTTGCATTGAAACCGATGTTGTTATAGGCCGCTGCTTTATATTTTAACCATGCCCTGTTGTTTCCACCTTCTTCTGCCATAGATAGCATGAGCTGATTATAGAGTAAACTATTCTCATTTCTTAATTCCTCTGCAAGAAAATCAAGTTGCTCCATTTTAAGTGTATCGCTATTTGCCGCGTGATACAAGGTCAATACAGAATCGAGCAGCTGCATGTCTTCGTCAGTCATATTCTTCCGTACAAGCGAATCGAAGAGATAGAATTTTTTATTTAGGAACTGGCAATATGAAAAATTGCAAAATCCGATCAACAATAAAAATATGAGAAAATGTTTTTTCAATTACCTGTTTTCTTTTAATGCTGTGTTGATTTTTGCCTTGAAGAAAGGTAAATTTATGAATTTTATTTCCATAAAAATATTCTTCTTTCACATATAAAACACATTTCTTAGTTTCAGTTTTATCCGGTTTCTGATGATTTACGCCGGCAGGAATTGTTTATTAATTTGTACATTTGTTAGAAATCAAATAAAATCTTGAATTTCAGGAATGAAAAAGAATCCGGTTCGTCTTTAGAAATTTATACAGACGGATCCTGCCACACACAACTTTTAATTGGTGGCTGGGCAGCACTGATCTTTACAGGCAAAGAAAAAATTATTCTCTCAGGAAAAGAAAACAACACCACGCACAACCGTATGGAACTTGTTGCTGTGATCAGTGCTATTGAATACACGCAAAAAAATTATCCCCTGACAAAAGAGCTAACTGTTTTTTCTGACAGCCAGTATGTAATTGGTTTAAAAGCAAGAGAAAAAAAATTCAGGGCCTCTGATTTTACAACAAAAAAAGGAAACGAAGTAAGAAATTCAGATCTCGTAAAAAAACTTTTACGGTTAGAAGAAACACTTACCATACACTTTATAAAAGTGAAAGCACATCAGCAAAAAACTGAAGCGATAAATCATAACATTGAAGTGGATCTTATCTGCAGAAAAATTGTGAGAGATGCTGTGAGGGTTGCGTTGTAAGGGAGTTTTGCTGGTAGTATAAGAATACAGTATAAGGCCGCAAGGATTCTTTTGGTGTGAGAAAATAGTTTTTGGTACGATGGAAATTCGTTTAAAAAAGAAACAGTTTGAAATTTTAAAAATGAAAAAAATTCTTGCTCCCCTCCTCTTTCTTGCAAGCCCGTCTGTTCTTTTTTCTCAGACAAAAAATGCAATTGAGAATATTATTATTATTACTACAGACGGGTTCAGGTGGCAGGAAGTTTTTAACGGCTTAGATTCTTCTCTTACTGAAATGGCTGAATTTAACCAGGGCAAAAAAAAGGAATTGTACGCTGCTTATGGTGCCACCACAAGAGAAAAGAGAAGGAAAATGTTGATGCCCTTTCTCTGGAGCACTGTTGAAAAAGAAGGACAGATCTATGGTAACAGAAAATTCGGTAACAAGGTTGACAATTCAAATCCTTACTGGTTTTCTTATCCGGGTTACAGCGAAATTTTTTGCGGATTTGTTGATTCGACGATCAACTCAAATGAGTTCCCGCCCAATCCAAACACAAACGTTTTAGAATTTTTTAATAAACAACCTGCATTAAAAAATAAAGTGGCAGCTTTTGGAGCGTGGAATGCATTTGACAGGATCTTTAATGAGAAGAGAAGCGGGTTTCCCATAGTTTGCGGAATGGAGCCTTGTGGTGGAAGTAAACCCGATTCTGCTCAGCAAAAAATAAATGAATTAAAAAAAAACACTCCCACTCCATTTGACGAAAGTGAACACCTGGATATTTTTACGCAGGCAGCCGCAACTGACCTTTTGCAAAAACAAAAACCACGGGTACTTTATATTTCTTACGGCGAAACTGATGAGTGGGCACACAGCGGGCAATATTGGGATTACCTGAACTCTGCGCATAAAGTTGATAAATGGATTGGTGATCTGTGGAGATACATTCAGACTGTGCCTCAGTACAAAAATAAAACCGCTTTGTTTATTACTGTTGACCATGGAAGAGGTTACAAGGACAAAAAACAATGGACCAGCCACAACAATAAAATTTCTGATTCTCATGAGATCTGGTTTGCTGTTATTGGCCCTGGTATACCCGCAAAGGGCGAAGTAAAAAAAGAAATGCAGGTGTATCAAAAACAATTTGCGCAGACTTTTGCAGAATTGCTTGGCCTTGTTTTTAAATGTGAACACGCCGTTGCTGCCGGATTGAAAGCAACACTCGTAAAATAAACTAAAAAGAATTTTTCCTCTTCGGTGTTCACCACATCCATTATTCCATCCTTCCAATTTTCCATCCATTAATTAAATTCCCTGCGTTTGTCATTGGTTGGAAGGATAGAATGGTGGAAGGTTGGAGTGATTTTACTGCAGAGAAAATATAATTGTAACCCTGCATCATTTTTACCGTAGACAAAAAAACCTTCCCTATTTTAAGATTTTATTTTTCAGG
>JACMLS010000921.1 GCA_014379485.1 Bacteroidia bacterium
AAATTATGCTCAGAAATTTATTCACAAGCTAATTTAATCAAAAAGTATTATTCTGCAGGCAATCTTTTAGAAATAATCAGGATTCGGTTACAAGCATTTCCAAACGTTTAAACCTGCTGCGTCCTTCTTCCGGGCCTTCATCTATTATTCCGCGCCTTGGGACCTGTGCTTTACTTTTAATACGGGAAGCGGGAACTCCTTCTGCGATCATGTAATCTGAAATACTTTTTCCTCTTGCCGCACTGAGTTGTATGTTTTCTTTGTCTGTTGGTTTGCTATCAACATAAACGGTAAACTGAACTTTTATTTTTGGATGAACTTTTAAAAATTCAACCACAGAGTCGAGTGTGGTCGCGGATTCTTTTTTTAGTGATGCCGATGAAATTTCAAACCAAACGGAATTCGAAATATATTTATCGCCTTTAAATACAAGTGAATCGTTCAGTTTAAATTGCCTGTTTGAGATTTGATTGGATTTTTTTAACGGTAAAGGCTTTCCCCATAAATCATACTTTACTTCGGTATATTTTCCGGTAGTATCCCAAAATTTACCTGTTCCTGTTGGAACATTAGAGTTGTTTGCCATATCATATTCAATGAAATTTTGAATTGACTTTATTTTTCCATTTTCAAAATAACTTTTTGCAATTATTAAATTTTTAACTCTGTTTCCCTTGGTTCTTATTTTCCCACTTTCAAACCAAATTATAAATTTATCAATGAATGACCAGCTTAGATCTAAATTTATAAAGCCCTCCGACTCAAGTTTTCCACTTGGATAGTAAGTTCTTTTCATGAACTTTCTGTGTTTAACTATCGAATCTTTTTTTCCGATTTTGTACCTGGTTTCTATAGAATCAAATGAAAATATGTATTCGGTCTTTATTGCATTGCTGTTTTCAAAAAACTCTTTATGATAAATAAAATTACCAAGAGCATCGTGAAAATAATTTCCACTTGCTTTGTCGTTATTCGTTGTACTCTCATATTGCCATTCTCCGATGGGGCGCCAGTTTAAATAATTTCCCTGTTCTACTATTGTATCATTTCTTGTAACACTAAAAAATCCGGATGGCTGCCCCTTTGTCCAGGTTTCAACTCTCTTGATCGCTCCCTCAATTGTTACCCATCGTTTATCTTTTAACAGCTTGTAATAACAACATTTATTCCTGTCACCCGTTCTGTTTAAGTATTCATCATATACCGGAACCGGGCTGGTATATAAACTGTCAGAAATAAAAAAATTTCCCAAAGAAACATTTTTGCCGGAATTAATAATGCAATAATAAGAACCTGATTTTGTACTGGTATCAAATATAACTTTCAGGTGAAAGGTATCAGCATACACAATCCATGTTTCTTCTGTAAGTGGTTTTTTAATATAGATCTGATCTTCCCAACACCAGATCGGATCAAATGGGTGAGACCTGACGGGAAATTTCAGAAGACATTCTTTACATTCATAAGTTGAATCCTGTGCCGGACAATCAAGACAAAAAAATAAAAGAAAGTAAATAAACCGGAAAGTTTTTTTCATAACTGAAGGCATGGATAGCATAACAATGCTGTTGGTTTAGATAACGCATGAAGTCAATTTTAGTTACGTTATTTTTTACTTATCCCAATCACATTGGGTATTTTCCAAAATTGCTTGTTATCATCGTTCTCATTAAAACCTGTTTCGTAACTACCAAACTTTTCTACCTGCGTTCCTTTACAATCAAGGTAAAACGAAGCCTCCGGTCCGCCTTCAAGATATTGCGCATTGTAAATTTCTATTGGTAATTTTAAAAGAATATCAATAAAGTCATGAACAGTGTAAGGCGAACGCGAAAAAATAAAAAGCATATTTCCTTTTTTATCTTTTCCGATAATTACCATGCTCCATTTTTTATCCTGCTGCGCCCACTTGTTTTTTTGTTTGCAATCAATCATCCGGATTCCCTGTGTAAACGAATTGTATTTTTCTTTCAGCGAATCCCAGCTCTGGCATTCTCTGTCAATTATCTGTGCAAAGGGAACTGTTGTGTCTTTCCGGTTAAAGGCGGTAATGGTATTATCGCTGTTAAGTTTAGAATTATTGATGAAATTAAAATTTTTCATAAAACCGGTATTTGTTTTTCCGTCTTCCAAAAACATTCCGGCATTTATAACCGCAATTAATTTTTTATCTGTGGCCCATTCTTTCGCTGTTTTAGCAGATTCGTTTTTTTCTTTGGCGCTGACCAATGAAAATTTGTAATATGCCGGCTCAATTTTAAGAATACTTATTTTAGAATCTGAAAAAGCAGATTTAACAGGTGAATTAAATTCAGAATAAAATAATCCTTTATCTATTTCTTTCCAGGTTTGTTCTGGCCTTTTCCAGTTGCTGAAAAATAGTAATGCGGTAAGTATAAAAATAGGATAAAGTTTACGCTGCATTTTTTTAGATCTATTTTACAGTTTTATTTTTTTTCTGTTTTACCAATAATTTTTTTTCAGTTCCCTTTAAAAGGTATGTGGCAACAGGCGTGTATTTAACGGGGCTTGCGCCTGAATAGGGACCTGCGCATGTTATTTTTACCTGACCTTTTTTTATATTTACTATGTGCCTGAAATTGTCTTCCGTTTCTTCAATTTGCGTCTCTTTAAGCGTTTTTTTCGGAATGGCTTTTGGTCTCTCTCCTTCAAATGGATCTTCTGATTCTTTCCAGGTTTGTGTATAATAGTCATGATTATTAAGGTACATAAAAAGACTGTCAAGATTCCAGATCTGGGTTCCGCCATTTTCAGATTTCGTACTGTAAGTTGCGGCCATGTGAGACCAGTTTGCCTTCCAGCGGATGATAAGTTCTTTACTTCCCTTTCCATCAAAATCAAAGCGTTCAAACTTCATTCCGCTTCTTTCAAAAACCCCGTCAGACATGGTAAAGATCAGGAATCCTTTATCGCGGGGCACCGCCATCATGATCTGGTTATCTGTAATAAAAGTATTTTTATCAAAAAAATAGACTGTCGGGTTTTGTGTTTTATAAAATGTTCTTTTGAGAATGCTATCCAATGAAATTTCTGATCTTACAAATTCTGGTTTATGAAATTCCAAGGTGTCAGGCACTTCATGTTGAGAAAAAAAATTAAATGGAAGGAGGAGAAATAAACAGTTTTTTGAAAAAAAAGCATTAATATTTTTTAGAACGGTTTTGTACATCTTTTAAATTTTAGAAAAATTCACTGCATGTCAGGTCTGTTTTTTGCCCCAATCAAATGATGGTTGCCAGAATTGTGTTCAGCATAAAAATAAGAGAAATTTATTACAATACGGGCCCCAATTCTTAAACGCGAAATTTCTCTCAGTTCGGTTTTTCCTACTGGATAAAAATAGCCGCCGTAAATATTTAAACCGTGCCAGCTCAAACCCGCTTCAGCCCCTGCACGCCGGTCTTTATTATAATTGTTTTCAAGTACAACACAAAAGCGGTAATCAATTAAATCTTTAATAGGACCATGAAAGTTAAAACCTAATTGTTGTCCAATGTAATTTGTTTTATTGGTCCACATTCCGTTCATAACAAGATAAGGACCCATTGTTTGAAATCTGTCATCTCTTTTTCCCTCTGTTATTGCCACATACCGGCACCAGTAAAAATTTATACCTAATTCTAATTTATTAATTCCGCAATAAGTGTAACCAAGCTGTATTCCGGGACTTTTTCCCCATTCAATTTTTTTTTTGTGGTTTTTTTTGAGCGTAAGTTTTCAGCTGAAAACTGAACAGGAAAAAAAACAAGAAAAATATATGTGTGCGCTGTATTGTCATCTGTTTAGAATTGGTACAGCAAGGGTTACGGTAAAATGATTTACATAAGGTTTCATGTAATTTTTCATAAGCGGAATGTTATAGCCAATGTACAGGTCTGCATAAGTATTGAATGTAATGCCAAAATGGGGATTTAGATACACTGTTCCGTATTTAAGATCGGTTAAGTAGCTCAGACTTGCACCGCAATTTACAATGAAGTAAGAAAAATTATAAGTGAGTTTTGGTCCCATTACAAAATGTTTATTACTGAAATTGAATTCCGCACCTAACTGAACCTGGTTAAGAGTATTTAATTCTCCTGACGCAGGGCCAAAAAAATTGCCTGGTTCATAAAGGCAGAGTCCGGCAGAGACCTCTCCCATAGGCCTGTATCCCTGCTGAAAATTTACGTTAATAACCCCCTTGCAATCTTTATAGATCTGCGCTTTACCGGCAAAGGAGGTGAGCAAGCATAAAAAGAAAAAAACATGAAATTTGAGTTTCATACAGCTAAATGTACTTATTTAAGATGAAGGAGTAAATGCAGGCTGACAAAGGATGGAGCTTATCGAGCAAGTGTGCGTTAAAATTTATTAATTGCAAACGGCAATTTCAGGAAGCAATAATGAAATTGGTTTCAATTTATTTTTTCAGTAATATTAGGTTCTTAATTTGCCGCTATACAATGAGAGGATTGCGTTTTTTTTCCGTTTTCTTTTTTGCTCTCGTTTGTTGCAACGCGCAAAAATTTTCTGAGACAGACAGCCTTTTGCAAGTTTTTTATGTTCAGAAAACAGATAGTCAAAAGGCCTACACACTTGTGAAAATAGCGCAAGGATTTTCTCAGGCAAGCACTTTTGATTCTGCCATTAAATATTCTGAATTGGCCATTGCTCTTGCAAAAAAAATAGGGTTAAAAAAAGCACAAGCAGCAGCTTTGAATATTCTTGCTATCAGTTACTGGTATACTGATAATTATCCGCTTGCACTGGCCAGGCAAATGGATGCCCTTAAGATCTGGGAAGAAACCGGAAATAAAAGGGGCCGTGCAATTTGTTACGGGAATATTGGTTTGATTAATTATGACAGAGGAAATTATCCGGAAGCACTTAAAAATTATTTAATTGCCCTTAGATTAAATGAAGAAATGGGAAACAAGGAATTGTTAGGGATTACCTATACTAACATTGGAAA
>JACMLS010000922.1 GCA_014379485.1 Bacteroidia bacterium
AAAAAGAATAAACGAAAAAAAATTAATCAGGACTAAAAAAACAAATCTTTTCATTACCGTGCTGAATTTCAATTTCAAAGATAAGATAAAATAGATTGGCTGCGTTTCAGTTCGTCGCAGATTTCAATACTTGCGCAGATGAATTAATCAGTGAAATCTTCGCAATCTGTGGTTCCGCTAAGTCTTCGGTACGGATTTTGATGTAATTTTACGCTATGAAAAAAATTCTTCTTATTCCTTTCCTCTTCATTTCTTTTGCCGGAAAAACCCAGTTCATGCTGCAAAATGTAAATGTAGTTACCATGAACGATTCTGTTGTTTTAAAAGGGCAGGATGTGATCATTGTAAATGACAAGATCGTTGATGTTTTTCCAACAGGCCAAAAAGGTGCAGACAATGTTTCTAAAGTAATAGACGGAAAAGGTATGTACCTGATGCCTGGTTTTGCAGATATGCACGCACATTTACCAAAAGACGGAAAAGAATTTTCGAATAAAGAATATATGAGGCTCATGCTGCAATCCGGCATAACTACTGTAAGAAGTATGCGCGGCAATGCCTCCGAGTTAAAATTGCGCGATAGTTTAAAGCAAGGTTTACTGAAAGGACCTGACTTGTTTGTTTCTGCAGTTTTACCAAGCGCAGATTCTATGATGAAAGGAAACTGGAAAACAGATTTTTTTGAAAACGCAGTAAAGAACAAATACGATTTTGTAAAACACCTTGGCGGAATAAACATTGGAGACATGATGGAAATAAGCCATATGGTTAAAAAAAACAATCTCGTTATTTGCGGACATGCCTTTGAAGGAAAGGTAGATAAATCTCAGCTTTTTGGTTTCCGCTCAATAGAACATTATCAGCCCTTTCTTAAAAAATATACTGAAAATCCTGCGCAGTTTACCTTGCAGGCACAAAACTGGAAACAGGCAGATCTGTTTTTCTGTCCCACTTTTTCGTTCTACTATATTTTCGGATTTCAGTTTACTGCCGATGAATTAAAGAACAGGAACGGAATGAAACTCATTTCAAAAAAAATAAAATCGGGTTGGGAAAAAGAGATAAGTGAATTTGAGAGCGCACAAATAAAAAGTTCAATAACAGACACAACACTTCGCAAAGATGCAGCAACCATAAAAAAAACACGCGAACAACTGAAGCTGAAAAAGGCAGAAAGTTTTAAAACCGCTTTAAGAGCTTTAAGAATAATGGACAGCGTTGGAGTAAACGTTCTCATTAGTGCCGACGATGGAAATTTCAACGTGCCAGGTTACTCGTTGTTTGAAGAAATGAAAATTTATGCATCAGGAGGCTTTTCAAATTACAAAATTTACAAAATGGCAACTGTTAACGCCGCTGCATTTTTCAAAAAAGAAAATTATACCGGCACTGTTACAAAAAACAGTTTCGCCAACCTTTGTCTTTACGAAAAAAATCCGCTTGAGAAATTAGATAATTTAAAAACGCTTAAGGCCGTAGTTATTGGCGGAAAGTTTTTCTGGAAGAAGGAAATTTAATTCCGTTTGTTGTTAGTCGTTAATCGTTTTTTTGAACGTTCTGGGTTGGTTAGATATTTCACGCTACCGCGCGACGACCGCTACGATTATTGCGAACGAACCAACGATTAACGATTAACGATTAACAAGAAACTAAATTTTACAGATAATTTCAGCAGCGCGTTCCAAGGTTTCATCTTTCTTCGCAAAACAAAAACGCAGCAATTTATTGTCTGTTTTTTCGTGATAGAAGACTGAGAGGGGAATGGATGCAAGGCCGAATTCTTTGGTGAGGCGTACTGCAAAATCTGTATCCTTTTCGTCTGAGATCTTTTTATAATTCAGCAACTGAAAATAAGTTCCGGTACAGGGTTCAAATGAAAAGCGCGATGCTTTGATGAGGTGAATAAAATGATCGCGCTTTTTTTTGTAGAAGGGTTTTACATTCAGATAGTTTTCTTTGTTCTTTAAAAACTCTGCCAATGCAAATTGTATAGGTGTATTGCAGGTAAAAACCAAAAACTGATGAACTTTTCTAAACTCTGCCATTAAACTTGCGGGCGCTGCCACGTAACCAATTTTCCAACCCGTTGTGTGCACCGTTTTACCGAACGAAGAAACCACAATGCTGCGGTCTGCCAGATTTTTAAAACGTGCAACGCTCTGGTGTGGTTCGCTGGTTAAACACATGTGCTCATACACTTCATCGCTCAACACAATTATATCTGTGTTACTGGTAATTTTTTCAAGTTCAAGCAGATCTTTTTTTGTCATTACCGTTCCGCTCGGATTATGGGGCGTGTTGATCAGGATCATGCGCGT
>JACMLS010000923.1 GCA_014379485.1 Bacteroidia bacterium
GGTGAATTGCTTGGTGGTGTTACCGGGGTGCCTCCCACCGAAGTAGTGATTATTGGCGCAGGAACAGTTGGAGAATTTGCAGCGCGCGCAGCCATTGGTTTGGGCGCTTATGTAAAAGTGTTCGACAATTCAACTTCGCGCTTACGTCGCTTACAAAACACTTTAGGTACAAGAATTTTCACATCAACCATACAACCAAAAGTTTTACAAAAACATTTGCGCAGCGCAGACGTGCTTATTGGCGCTTTACGTTCTCACAAAGGTCGCACGCCGGTTGTAGTAAGCGAAGAAATGATCGTTGAAATGAAAGTGGGTTCTGTTGCTGTTGATGTGAGTATTGACCAGGGCGGTGTGTTTGAAACCTCTCACGTTACCAATCACACAAAACCTGTTTTCAGAAAGCACGGTGTAATTCATTATTGCGTTCCCAATATTGCCAGCCGCGTTGCAAGAACAGCTTCGTATGCATTCAGTAATATTTTCTTAAACGTACTTTTAAGTATGGGAGAAGAAGGTGGATTTGAAGGTCTGATAAGAAAAGACGCAGGACTTCGTAACGGTGTTTATTTGTACAACGGAGTACTGACAAATGAAATTCTTGCCGACAGATTTAAATTACCTTTTAAGGATATAAATTTGTTGATGGCAATGTATTAATGTCAGCCTTCGACAGGGCTCAGTCTGACAAACGGATATAAATTGAAAGTCGGAATTTAATTCTGACTTTTTTTTTGATTTTTTTTGAATCATTTCCATGGAAGAAGAATACGCAACGTTTAAAAAATTTCAGGATACAGAAGATGTGCTTGAGTTAATAGAATTGCTTGATTTTAATTCTGTGCCTTATAAATTGGAGGATCACAGAACAGTTGAGGCAGAGGCTTTTCTTGGAGTTCAACCGGGAAATAAAATTGAATTAAAGATCAGGTCAAAAGATTTTGTGTATGTAAATTCTATTCTTGAAGCAGAGGCTGAAAAAGAAATAGCCAACGTAGAAAAAGATCATTATCTTTTTTCTTTTACGATAGAAGAACTGCAGGAAATTGTTTTGAAAGAGGACGAGTGGAGTAAATTTGATTTTCTTTTGGCAAAAAAGATCCTGGCTCAGAAAGGAAAAATAATTTCGGATAAAAAAATTGAAGAAAGCCGAAACGAAAGATTAAAGGAGCTATCTAAGAAAGAAGTTAAGCCATTGTCGTTGATCATTACAGGTTATTTAATTTCTTTTGCCGGCTGTATTATTGCATTGCTCATTCGCAGAAGAATACCTGGTCTTATTGGAAATGTTTTGTTTTTTGGATTGGCAACAATGGGTCCGGTTATGGGTTATCTTATTGCAACAGGTAAGAAAGTTTTGCCTGATGGAAAAAAAATATTTGTTTACAAACCTGAAGACAGAAAGCATGGCTGGATAATATTTTCAGTCGGGCTTTTAATGTTTGTGGTTTTTGTTACTCTCGTTTGGGGATTGGAAGTCGCATATTTCAGCGGAAAATCGTGGTGGTAAATTTTTTGGATTCATTTAAATTAACCCAATGTTTGCCGGACTTTTAAGTTTAGGTTTTATCTTTCTGATGCTGATGGCTGGCCTCTGGTACACGCATCAGAAAAACAGCCGCATGGAAAATATTCTGGCAGAATTAAAATCTTTCTACAAAAAAGAAAATGTCTTTAATGCAAAGTTTGTTTTGGTTTCTTTTGGCGAGTACGGAGAAAGAATAGAAAGGTATGCACGGGGAAAAATTATTTATTTTCCCGAAGGTTTTTTTGTCATCCATACTTCAAAGGGGCTTTCTCCTTTTGTTGTAGAATTCTGGGGCTTTTCTTCAGCCTCAATTCCCACAGAAAATAAACCGCATTCTTTTCTCTCCCTTAACCGCACGGATTACGAAATTAAAGAAAACGAATTGATCTGTAAAAGTTCCAGATTGTTTAAAGATCTAATTGAGCTGATCATAAGTCATGAACAAGATCATGAAAGCGGTTTCAAAAAATTCAGCGATTATTTTAAAATGAATTACATACAGTAAAAATTACTTTTCTACCAGCAGTTTGGTAGTAGTTAATTTACTTTTTTGAGTAATAACAATTGTATAAATACCTGCTGATAGTTTTTGCAAATTCAGTTGTGTTGCTGTTAGACTAAGCACACCGGTTTCCACTTCTTGCCCCATTGCATTAAAGATCTTGTAAGCGCCTGGTTCGTTTTGCCCCACTATTTCAATAAGAGCAGAACCGCTTGCCGGATTCGGAAAAACCTTAACCTCAGTGTTATTGTCTTCTGTTTTTTTAATTCCAATGGCAACATTACTTATTTTACGAATTGCATTATTGCCATAGTCAGAAAAATATAAGTTACCATAACTATCAAAAATTATTTCTTCAGGCGTATTTATTGTTGCACTTATTGCGTTTCCCCCGTCTCCTGTATATCCTGCGGAACCTGTACCCGCAATAGTCGAAATAATTCCGGAAGTATTTACTTTGCGGATCCGGTTATTTGATTTATCGGGGATATACAGATTACCTGATATGTCAACACTAATGCCTTCAATGAAATTAATTGATGCGCTTGTTGCAAGGCTCCCATCACCACTAAACGCAGCCGAACCATTACCCGCAACTGTGGTAATTATACCTGAAGAATTTATTTTTCTTATCCGTTGGTTGTACTCATCTGCAAGAAAAAAATTACCATTATTATCAGCTACTATTTTGCAGGGGTTATCGAATTGAGCCGCTGTTGCCAGCCCCCCGTCACCACTAAATCCGGAAGTTCCGGTGCCGGCAAATGTTGAAATGATGCCGGATGTATTTACCATTCTGTAAACAGAACTTTGATAAAGAGAAATATAAATATTACCTGATACATCAATAGACATTCTGTTCGGTTGGGTCATGGTAGCAGAGATTGCCAATCCGCCATCGCCGGTATAACCCGAAACAGTTGTTCCGGCATAAGTAGAAATTATGCCTGAAGTATTTACTTTGCGGATGCAATTGTTAAACTCATCTGCTATGTACAAATTTCCTGCAGCATCTGTTGCAACATCTGTTGGCCGGTTAAGTTTTGCGGAGGTGGCTAAATTTCCATCTCCTGAATAGCCTGCAGTTCCGGTTCCTGCAACAGTGGTAATAATTCCTGCAGTATTTATCATCCTGATTCTGTGATTAAGCGCATCTGCAATGTAAAGATTACCCGCGGGGTCAAAACACATTCCGTATGGGCTGTGCAATTGGGCAGAAGTTGCAAGGCCTCCATCGCCAGAGAATCCGTTTGTTCCCATCCCTGCAACGGTGGTAATTATTTGTGCCTTGGTTACGCTGTTTATTAAGACCAGGGCCAAAACCGTAAATGAAAGACGCGGTAAGTTTAGTTTCATAATAAAATTATTTACTCTAAAGTAGATTTTTAAATTTAGGTGGTAAGGTAAACCTGAAAATTTTACCGGTAAATAAGGCAATCCGCTTAAAATTTGGCAGTGAAAAGACTAAAAAACTAATGTTTTTTTCTCTATATTTGTATATTCCCCGCTAAATTTTTAGATGTATTGTAATGCCCGGTAAAATTGGTTTTTGTAGCAAGTTTGGGGTTCTCCTCTTTTTATCGTGTTTGCTTTCAATAGAACTGAGCGCTACTTCTTTTCCAATAAAACCATTTTTTATTCCAAACGCCGGTCAGTTAGATCAGAACATTTTATTTTCGGCAAGGTTTTCTGACCAAAGCGTTTATTTTAAAAACAGGTCTGTTGTTTTTCAAAAAAAAATAAACAGAGATTCTGTAACGCGTATTGAAAATATTGAAATGGTTTTTAACGGTGTGTCAGGTAATTTAAGCCCGCTTCCTTTCGGGCAATTGCCTTCTCAATCCAATTACCTTGTCGGGAATAAAGAAAACTGGAAAACAGCCGTGCCGAATTATTCAGGTGTTGGTTACACGCAGATCTATAACGGAATTGACCTGAAATGTTATTCATCGCCCGACGGAAAATTTGAATATGATTATATTGTAAAAGCCGGCTTTTCTCTTTCTCAGATTCAGATCTCTTACGGGGGAATTGAATCTCTTACTATTGACAAAGACAGAAATCTTCATCTCACAACAAAAAATTCTGATTTTATTGAAAAAATTCCTGAAGCATATCAGGTGATCAACGGAAAAAAAGTGAAAGTGACAATTCGCTATAAACTCATTGACGGTACGATTGGATTTGTGGCAGAAAAATATAACAGCAGTTACGATCTTATTATTGACCCTATCATTTTTTATTCTACTTACGTTGGCGGAAACGGAGATGAATTTCTGTATTTTGGAAACGTTGAAAAAGATAATGCAGGCAATTTATATGTTGCCGGAAGAACAAACAGTACCAATTTTCCAACTACAGCGGGCGCTTACGATCTCACATCAAACGGAAATTTTGATGCTTTTGTTTTTAAGTTAAACGCTGCCGGAACCGGTTTGGTTTACTCAACTTATATTGGAGGAAGTGATCTGGATGTAGCAAACGACCTTTACATAGATCTGGCAAGCAACCAGGTAATAATTACAGGCGCTGCATGGAGTACAAATTTTCCAACATCAGGCGGCGCATACCAAACAACAAACTCAGGTGTTGACGGTGATATTTTTATTTTAAAATTAAACGCA
>JACMLS010000924.1 GCA_014379485.1 Bacteroidia bacterium
AACAATTAATTATAATTAAAATTGAAACAGAAAATGAATGCAGAAATAGAAACCGGAACGATCCAGGAAGTGTTACAACGTTTCTTTGGATTTGACGGATTTAAGGGAGAGCAGGATGAAATTATTACCAGCGTTCTTGATGGCAAAGATACTTTTGTAATTATGCCTACGGGCGGAGGTAAATCCCTTTGCTACCAGTTACCCGCTATGATGTGCGAGGGAACTGCAATAGTGGTTTCTCCCCTCATAGCTTTAATGAAAAATCAGGTAGATGCCATTCGCGGATTCAGCAACGAAACAGGTATTGCTCACTTTCTTAATTCATCTCTTACCAAAGCAGAAATATTACAGGTAAAAAGCGATGTTACCAGCGGAAAAACAAAATTATTATACGTTGCTCCTGAATCGCTTACCAAAGAAGACAATGTAAAATTCTTTACTGATTTTAAAATCTCTTTTTTTGCAATAGACGAAGCACATTGTATTTCTGAATGGGGACACGATTTCCGTCCCGAATACAGAAGATTGCGCCCTATCATTGACAAAATAGGTAAAGTTCCTATTATAGCACTTACAGCAACTGCAACACCAAAAGTACAGCAGGATATTCAGAAAAATCTTGGAATGGTGAATGCAAATGTGTTTAAATCTTCCTTTAACAGGGGAAATCTTTTTTACGAAGTGCGCCCAAAAACAGGCGTTGTAAAAGAGATCATTAAATATGTAAAACAAAACACAGGCAAATCAGGAATTATCTATTGCCTCAGCCGCAAAAAAGTTGAAGAGCTGGCAGAAACATTAAAAGTAAATGGTGTAAAAGCACTTCCGTATCACGCAGGGCTTGAAGCAAAAGAAAGAGCGCGTACACAAGATATGTTTTTGATGGAAGATATTGATGTGATTGTTGCTACCATTGCATTTGGAATGGGAATTGACAAACCAGATGTGCGTTTTGTAATTCATCACGACATTCCTAAATCGCTTGAGAGTTATTATCAGGAAACAGGTCGTGCGGGGCGTGACGGGGGCGAAGGTAAATGCGTTACTTTTTACAGCTACGATGATATTGTGAAGCTGGAAAAATTCATGAAAGGAAAACCAGTTGCAGAACAAGAGATTGGTAAACAGCTTTTAGGAGAAACAGTTTCTTTTGCAGAAACAGCCGCTTGCCGCAGACAATTTCTGCTGCATTATTTTGGTGAGGAATATGATGCTGTAAATTGTAAAGGCATGTGCGATAACTGCGCAAATCCAAAACAAAAAACAGAAGGTAAAGATGATATTGCACTGGCAATAGATGTTGTGCTCGAAGTAAAAGAAAAACACAAAGCAAAAGATGTCATCAATGTTTTATTAGGCTCACTTTCATCAACGGTAAAAACATACAAGCACAATAACCTTGAAATTTTTGGAAAAGGATGCGAAGATGAAAAAGATGAAAAACATTGGAATGCGGTAATCCGTCTTGCTTTGGTTTCCGGTTTTTTAAGCAAAGACATTGAAAATTACGGATTCCTTAAAGTAACGAACAAAGGAAAAG
>JACMLS010000925.1 GCA_014379485.1 Bacteroidia bacterium
ATTAGCGCTTGTTAACTTTCAGCGGTTTCTTTTTCGAGTACTCTTAGCTTAACGCTTTCTACGGTTTGTTTTTTGCGGGCAAGTATGGTGATCTCGTATCCGCTGGCGTTTTTCTTTTAGTTTACAGCGGCAATTCTTCCAAAAATAAAATTTACCCAGCCCGAAACCGTTTCGTAATGCGGATCAACAGGAATAGCAATGGGCAGCGAATCGTTTATGTCTGCAATGTTTGATTGTGCTTTTACAACAAACTCTGTGTCACTCTTTTTTTCAACTACCGGTTTTTCTTCATCGTGCTCGTCCTGTATTTCTCCTACCAGTTCTTCAATAATATCCTCCATACTTACAATGCCTGCCGTAGAACCATGTTCGTTGGTTACAATGGCCATTTGAATGTGCAGCTTCTGAAAGTCGCGCAAAAGGTTGTTTACGCGCATATTCTCAGGAACAAAATGGGCAGGACGCATAATATCCTTAATGCTTGTAAATTTATTTTCTATCACTGCCTTAAGAAGATCTTTTGAATGTACAATTCCAATTACATTATCAATATCGCCCAAATAAACGGGCAGGCGCGAGTAGCCTTCTTCAATAATTTGTTTGATTATATTTTCTTTGCCCACTTCTACATTAATAGCAGAAACGCGGTTTTGCGGAACCATGATCTGTTTAAGAATACGATCGTCAAAATCAAAAACGTTTTGTATAAGTTCGTGTTCGCTTTGTTTAATGGCACCGCCTTCTTCACTTTCGGTTAAGATCATACGTAACTCTTCTTCGCTGTGTACATCTTCGCCCATTTTTGCTTTAATTCCGATTAAACGCAACAATGTATTGGAGAGTTTGTGTAACAGCCAGATGAAAGGGCCTAAAATAAAATAGAAAATCCGCAAAGGCCAGGCAACCAAAAGAGCCGTTTTAAGTGAAAATTTAATACCAATGATCTTTGGAGTTTGTTCACCAATAATAATATGGGCCATGGTTATTAAAATGAAACCAACGGGAATCGCAATTTTTTTTGCTGTTACATCAAGAGCCGGATTGTCTGAGAAAAAATGAAAGATCTTCATTAATAGATGGGTCACAACTTCTTCTCCCACCCAACCTAAACCAAGGCTTGATAAAGTAATTCCTAATTGTGTTGCGGCAATGTAGCGGTCTAAACGATCGTTGATATGTTTGGCCACTTTTGCCCGTTTGCTGCCCTCATTTACTTTAATATCGAGCTGAGAAGATCTGACTTTTACAATAGAAAATTCGGCCGCAACAAAAAATCCATTTAATAAAACTAAAAGAACCGTAAGAATAGTATCGAATGTCATATTTGAAATTGAACTACAAAGATACTAAATAGAAAAAAAATCGACGTTTATCCATTAAACTGCTGATTTTTAGTTGGTAATGATGCGAATTTTGGTGTGCAGAACAGGGAGAGGCTCAGTCATTTACCTCAATTTACGGCTAAAAATTTTCAAGCACTTGCTTAAGTGTTTTTGTCTGCAAATTGCGTGAATTTTCGCAAATCTGGTGAGAGAATTGATTATTTATTTGCGAAAATTTGTCCCGATATTTTATCGAATGTGCGTCAAGATAATTTTGATTCATTTGAAAACTGTTTATGTCTTGAATCCGGAGGATTCACACATTTTGAAAAAATGTAAAAATAAAATAACGACCCCGGAGGGTGTCGAACAAATTGTGTGAATATGAAGGGGCTCAGTTCATTTTGAATCATAGACGGTGCGACTCCCTCCGGGGTCGGTTACTCCTTTTGTGATGCTGTTTTAAAATGTGTAATTCCGCTGGAATCATAAAAAACAAGAGCTTATCTTGACGCACATGCGATATTTTATCGGGACGGCTCACTTTTTAATTTGTGGCTACTGATTTTCTGGCTCATCATCTCCGTGTTTTTTCATCAGTTTAAAAGCAAAGAAACTCAGAAAAACAATAAGAACACCCATTACGATCCAAAGCCACATTTTATTTTTTATCAGCGCCTCTTTTTTAATTACAACGGCATCAGCAGCACGTTGCTGGGGGCCTAAAACCACTTCGTTATAGGAGTCAGGAAGTTTTTGCTGAAAATATTCCAGGTCGTATTGCGGATGGTAATCGTTGCTTTTTCCGTAAGCCACAAAATAATCTTTCTGCTGTTCGAGCTGACAGATGAGTCGGGCGTTTTGGGTGTAGATCTCCACATCAAGATCTTTTAATTCTTTGTTGTTGTAATTATAGATTTTAACCAATACATATTTACCAAAAGCGTTTCCAAGATTGTAAGTATTATTGGTTATTGATGAAAATATATGCTGATCAATAATATAACCGGTATTGTTTTTAAAGTCCGCATAATTATCCATCACATTAATAAAACACATGCGGTAAAAATCTCCGCTGTCTTTAGAACTGACGCGGATGTGGTGAATGTAAGCGGAAGCAGGAAGAACGATTCTTAATTCTGTGGGGTTAAGTGGGTTTTTAAAATCTGTTCTGCGGTTTCTTATTGCTTTTGGATTTGGAGGAAGTTCATTGAACGCACCGTAAATAATGGTGTCGTTTTTTTCAGATGGATCATATCTGAATTCTTTACGCGAAATTTTTAGCCCCTCGGTTTTTTTAAACGAAGCAGAAAGACATTTGTTGTATGTAATGCTTATTCCATCAATAGAAATATTGCCCATATGTCCCTTATAAGGAGACCAGTCTACGTTAGAAATGGTAAGTCTGAAATATTTGAAAGACGATTCGTTGAAGTTTAAAATTGTGCTGCGGTAATAAGCGTCCCACCAGTTCAAGCCAACAATTCTTAACCTGCTTTGTATTGTTTTCCAGTTTTTATTATCGTTGCTGCAATCTATTTTTACATACTTGTCAAAATTAGATTGTGAAATATTCAGCTCCATCTGGTTCACTCTTGCCTGTTCCGGAAATTCAACGGTAAGGTATTGCGTGCCTCCTGAAATATAATTCCGGTCAATAATATTTCCCTGCGAAGTAAAAGTTTCTGTTACATCATCCTGCCATTTAAAAAGATAAGGAACTTCGGCAGTATCGCCGTCATTATCCTGGTAAACACGGTAATCATCAAAATTACTTTGGGTAAGCGCCAGCATACCGGCGTCTAATGGAACTGCAACATAATTACTTTGTGCAACAGGCGTTATCTTACGCACATATTTATATCCTTTGAACTGCTGCCCAAAGGAAAACGAAAGTGCAAGAAAAAATATTC
>JACMLS010000926.1 GCA_014379485.1 Bacteroidia bacterium
TTAAATGGTTTTTTCTGCTTCGATCATTTATACCAAAAACCCGGAGAAGAATTTTTAAAGGAATGGAAAACATTTATTTCTTTGCCTTTATTTAAAGAAACAAATTATTCGCCTTTTTGTTTTGATGTTTCTGCCTACCATAATTTGGGAGCCAACAGCGTTACAGAACTCGCCTATTTTATTTTGCAGGTAAATGAATACCTCAATTTTGCTGAACAGAATAAAATTTCATTGGGTAATAAAGAAATTGTAATTATGGTTTCAGTAGGAAATAATTTTTTCGAATCGGTGGCAAAATTACGCGCTCTCAGAAAATTATTTAGCCTTCTTACAAAACAATACGGCCTTAAAAATCCGCTTTACCTGTACTGCAAAAACTCTTTGGTAAATAAATCAACGCTTGATATTCATAATAACCTTTTGCGCTCAACAACAGAAGGTATGGCTGCTGTTATTGGTGGTGCAAATTCTCTTTCTCTTTTCCCGTTCAACGATGCGGTTAAAGAAAATGATCCTGAAGGCTTGCGTTGGGCCCGGAACCAGCAGATCATTTTTAAAGAAGAAGCCGCACTAAATAAAGTAGCTGATATGAGTGCCGGATCTTATTATATTGAAACGCTTACCAGGCAGCTGGCAGAAAATGCATGGAAAATTTTTCAGGCAATTGAAAGTGAAGGCGGATTTATAGCCTGTATTAAAAATGGCTTTATACCTGAGCTTATTGCTGCAATGGCCAATAAACAGAAAGTAGATTTTGCAGCCGGAAAAAAAATTCTTGTCGGTGTAAATAAATTCAGCAACGAAAAAGAAAAAGTTTTTTCGCGCTTGGCAGAAAAAATATCTTCAATAAATTTAATACTCAGCGCAGAAACAGAAAGCGCCGTTGCAGCAAAGAAAAAAGAACATGCGTAAGTCATTTAAAGATATTTCTTATTCTGATGTTGAAGAAAAAAAAACTCCTCAGCAGGAAAAGCCTTTTGTTACGGCAGAACAAATAGAATTAAAGAATTTTTATTCTGAAGAAGATCTGAAAAATCAACATCACCTTTCTTTTGGAGCCGGAACTGCGCCTTTTTTGCGCGGACCTTATCCTGCAATGTATCTGCAAAATCCCTGGACCATTCGCCAATACGCAGGTTTCAGCACAGCAGAAGAAAGCAATGCTTTTTACAGAAGAAATCTTGCTGGCGGACAAAAAGGTTTGTCAGTTGCTTTTGACCTTGCCACACACAGAGGTTACGACAGCGACCATGAACGCGTAGAAGGCGATGTGGGCAAAGCAGGTGTTGCCATCGATTCTATTTTGGATATGAAAATTTTATTCGATCAGATTCCGCTCGATGAGATCTCTGTTTCAATGACCATGAACGGCGCGGTGCTTCCTGTTCTTGCATTTTACATTGCCACTGCAGCAGAAGAAGGAATTCCGATAGAAAAATTAAGTGGCACCATACAAAATGATATTCTTAAAGAATTTATGGTGCGTAACACTTACATTTATCCGCCCGCAAATTCTATGCGCATCATTGCAGATATTTTTGAATTTACCAGTAAAAAAATGCCCAAATTCAATTCTATTTCAATAAGCGGTTACCATATGCAGGAAGCAGGTGCCACCGCAGATATTGAATTGGCCTACACGCTTGCAGATGGGTTGGAATACATTCGCACCGGCATTAATTCGGGACTGGATATTGATGATTTTGCACCACGCCTTTCATTCTTTTGGGCAATTGGTATGAATCATTTTATGGAGATCGCAAAAATGCGCGCTGCCAGAATGCTCTGGGCAAAAATTGTAAAACAATTCAATCCTAAAAACGAAAAATCGCTTGCACTCAGAACACATTGCCAAACTTCCGGCTGGAGTTTAACTGAGCAGGATCCATATAACAACGTTACAAGAACCTGCATTGAAGCTTTTGCGGCAGTAATGGGCCACACACAATCTTTACACACCAACGCGCTTGATGAAGCTATTGCCTTGCCAACAGATTTTTCTGCACGTATTGCACGCAATACACAACTTGTGCTGCAATTAGAAACCGGAATTTGTAATGTAGTAGATCCATGGGGCGGCTCTTTTTATTTAGAAACACTTACCAACGAAATTGCGCAAAAAGCCTGGTTGCTGATTGAAGAAGTAGAGGGCCTGGGCGGAATGGCAAAAGCAATTGAAACCGGAATTCCGAAAATGCGCATTGAAGAAGCCGCAGCAAGAAAACAGGCACGTATTGATAGTGGCCTTGATATTATTGTGGGCGTAAATTCTTACCGTGTAGATGAAGAAAGCGATCTTGAAATCCGCGAAGTTGATAATGCTAAAGTAAGAACACAACAAATTGAGCGGCTCAATAAATTAAAAGCAGAAAGAAATAATAAAAAAGTTGAAGATGCTTTAAATGCATTAACAGAGGCCGCAAAAACAGGAAAAGGAAATTTACTGGAACTGAGCATAAATGCTGCGAAAGAAAGAGCAACACTTGGAGAAATTTCTTTTGCACTCGAAAAAGTATATGGCCGCTACAAAGCAAACATCCGTTCAATTGCAGGTATTTACTCAAAAGAAATTTCAATGGATAAAGATTTTGCAAAAGCCCGCGAACTTGCAGATACATTTGCAGCGCTCGATGGCAGACGTCCCCGCATTCTCGTTGTAAAAATGGGACAAGACGGGCATGACCGTGGCGCAAAAGTTATTGCAACCAGCTTTGCAGACATTGGTTTTGATGTAGACATTGGCCCGCTTTTTCAAACTCCCGCCGAAGCTGCAAAACAAGCGGTAGAAAACGATGTACACATTCTCGGAATTTCTTCACTGGCAGCCGGACACAAAACTTTAGTACCACAGGTAATTGCCGAACTTAAAAAATTCGGAAGAGAAGATATTATGGTTATTGCCGGTGGCGTAATTCCAAAACAGGATTATGATTTTTTGTATAACGCAGGTGTTAAA
>JACMLS010000927.1 GCA_014379485.1 Bacteroidia bacterium
AGACGTACCCGCCTGGCCCGGTAATTAATTTTTAATAATCTGTTTATACGCAGAACCGGTTTTTGAACGGAACACGAGAAAATAATTACCCGCTGGTAATTCTGTCATATCCCATTTCATTTTTCTGTGCACTGGTTTTCTTTGGCCAATAATTCTTCCCAAAGCATCCATCAAAATCAGTTCTTCCCATTCTGTTTCGTTATTGATCTCAATTCGCAAAACACCCTGGTTTGGATTAGGATATACCAGTATATTTTCTTCTTCGAGAACCACTATACCTGAAGTGGTAAAATTGAACGATGAAGATGTAAGGCTGCAGGGGCCATTAAAGATCTCTACTGAATAATTTCCGTTTACAGTTGGTACAATAAAATAACCGGTGGCTCCTGAAACAGGAACGCCGTTCAGATACCATTGGTAAGTATAACCAGGCTGTGCATAAAGCGTATCGTTAGACTGGGTTACTACCGGAGCAGGAACAGACAGCACATTTATTGCAAAGGAGGTGCTTTGCGATTGTCCTGTAAGTAAATCTGTAACGGTAAGTGTATAGCTGGTGTTTGCTGTTGGATTTAAAACTGCGCTTGCAGAATCAGAACCTGAATTGGTCCAGGTAAACGAAAGACTATCAGAGCCACCTGTAAATACGGCCTGCATTATAAGTGTGTCTCCAAGACAAATTGTTTGATTGCTGAAGGGTGTAAGCAAAAGATTTTTCTTTAGCAGCGTAAAATGATCTGTAATGTTTCCGCTTATATTAAGATACTTTCCATCAAGGCGATTTTTATATACCTCCATAATAAAAGAGCCGCATGAACCACCTTCGGTATATCTGTATGCAGGATGATTAAGGGGTGCGCCTGCTTCACTGCTTCCGCCATTACCACAAACAACATATATGGTACCATCATGAGTACTGTTTGTTGAATCTTTAATGTATGGGTGACCCTGCGCCAGGTTACCGTTGGATGTGTCTACAATCATAGTTGTTGCATTAAAGCTTGAAGAGTTTCCGTAATGATTTTTCATCAACCAACTCCGCTCATAAACATGTGAGTGGCCGCATAGTATAATGTCCACATCAAAACTTTCAAGTAAGGGTACCACTTCTTCGCGCATGGTTTTCATAACAAGTTCTATAGGACTGTCAGAATCATGCGAGCCCTTTGTATAAGGTGGCTGATGAAAATACGCAATGGTAAAAGGTTTGGTGTTTTGCTGAAGGTCTTGTGTAATCCAGGCTTTCATTGCGTTAACTCCATTCAGTGTTCCGGAAAAATCATAGACTTCAGAATTTAACGAAAGAAAATGAACGTTTCCATAATCAAAAGAATAAAAAACTTCCAGGTTAGATGGAGCTCCCCCCGCTTCCGCTTGTTGTGGTACTTCAACAATATCGTAGTATGGGCCTTGATGACTTGTAAGCGGAATATTTGAATATGGAATTCCGAACAACACACTCTGAGACCAGACTTCATTGTAGTCATGATTTCCCGGACTAGGGTAAAACGGTATTCCTGAAAACACGTCACTGAACCCCGTGTAGCCAAAAACGTTGTTTTGATAATCTGCATCTTTGCCATCATCATAAGCATTATCTCCTAACCAAAGCCAAACATTGGTTAAATTGGTATCAACATAATTCATGTAAGAATTCTTAACGTCTAACTGACCGGTGTTTGCTTTTCCAAAATCACCTATAGACCAGATGCGTATTGGTAATTCTGTGCCGGGAACAGGGTGCGTTACAAAAGAGTGGGCAGTTGTACCGCCTGCAAGAATGGTTGTGGAATTTCCAACCGCGTAATAGTACTTTGTATAGGGTTGCAATCCTGTAAGTGTTATTTTATGATCTGTTACGTTTGAAGCAGAAGAGGCAGTCATATTCAGGTTTCCCGCTGATGTGCCGTAAACAACACGGCTATTGGCGGCACTGCTGGTGCGCCACATTACAATAATACTGTTGTCTGTTGGCATTTGCATATACGGGCCTCTTGTAACCGTTTGCGCAATGAAATTAAAAGTCAGGCAAAAAAGAAAGGCAAAGAATGTAACTGATCTCATGGTAAAAGATTTTGAGGAAAGTTACAAGCGCTTTATGAGCAGGGTATTATTGTGACATTAAATCGGGATTAAAGAAAAAACAACAGGAGAAAAATCCTTAAAGATTTCTTCACACAGATAAATTTTTACCAACCAACTAATTGCAGACTAAAAACTAAAATTTGAAAAAAATCCCCGCCCGGGTTCCATCCACTACTATGTTATCGGGCAGGGTTTTGCTCACTTGTTCATTTGTTTGTGTTTTTGTTGTTCAAATGTATTTCGGATTGCAGCCAATTTGTTTTAATAAAATCCAAAAAAATAGCACCTTAAACAAGGAGAAAACAATGTTAAATATTTTGTAATGAACTATTTAAGCATATTTAATAGTAACGTATCCAAGCTTTTCTAGTAATTATTTATTATTATATCTATAAACGTGTAAAAAAATGTTTTATTTAACTAAAAAACAAATAGTTATGATTAAATTTTAGTACTCCACCAAGCGCTGACGTAGACAATTTGTCAGTAAAAAGTGATTAGGTCTTATTATTGATATGAGAAAGAAAAAACAGGGAAATTGTTTGGAGAACTGAAGAATTCTGAATCTAATGATCAGTCTTTTTTCTTCTGAAAACCACTTTACCTTCTTCTTTTTTACCATTGAAAAAAGCAAAAATGCCTTGCTTTAATTGCTAACTTTGGCATCCTTGTAAAATAAAAAAAACCTCTTGCAAATTCGCGCAATGGCGATGAGCGGGAGAAATTAAAAAAGAGATAAAATATGTTCGGTTTTCTGCAAAAAATGTTCGGTACCAAGTCTGAAAAAGACGTAAAGGGAATTCAACCAATGGTTGAAAAAATTCACGAAGCCTATAAAACAGTAACAAATTTATCTGACGATGAATTGCGCGGAAGATCTGCCGCTTTAAAAGTTACCATACAGGAATATATTGGCGCAGAAACCAAACAGGTAGAAGAAATTAAAGCCCGGATAGAAGCAGAGTTTGATATGGATGTAGAGACCAAAGAAAATCTCTATAAAGAAATTGATGAAATAGAAAAAGCTTCGCTAAAAAAAATTGAAGAAGTTTTACTTGAGATTTTACCCGAAGCATTTGCTATTGTAAAAGACACAGCAAGGCGCTGGAAAGAAAAAGGAGAACTGAAAGTAAAAGCATCTGCAATTGATGAAGATTACCTGAGAAGAAAGCCCGATGCAATAAACGTTGAAATTGCAGACGGATATGCTACCTGGAAAAAGACCTGGAACACTGCCGGAACACAAATTGTGTGGGACATGGTGCATTACGATGTACAGCTCATAGGAGGAATTGTTTTGCACCAGGGAAAAATTTCTGAAATGGCAACGGGAGAAGGTAAAACATTAGTTGCAACACTTCCGTTATTTTTAAATGCACTTGCCGGAAGAGGTGTACACGTTGTAACAGTAAACAATTACCTGAGCCGACGTGACTCTGAATGGAACGGACCTATTTTTGAATTTCACGGAATTACGGTTGATTGTATAGACCTGCACGAGCCAAACTCAGAAGAAAGAAGAGAAGCTTATCTGGCAGGCATTACTTACGGAACAAATAACGAATTTGGTTTTGATTATTTGCGCGATAATATGGCGCGCTCTCCCGAAGAATTAGTGCAACGTAAACACCATTTTGCAATTGTAGATGAGGTAGATTCTGTGTTGATTGACGATGCAAGAACCCCGCTCATCATTTCTGGCCCAACACCAAAAGGAGACAAACACGAATTTATTGAACTGAAACCACGTATTGAAAAATTAGTAAATACACAAAAGGCTTATGTAAATTTATGTTTGACCGATGCCAAAAAACTTTTTACTACCAATGAAAAAGAAGCGGGCATGCCTTTGCTGCGCGCATTCAGAGGCCTTCCTAAAAACAACGCATTAATTAAATTTTTGAGTGAGCCCGGTGTGCGTGCCTTGTTGCAGAAAACCGAAAATCACTATATGCAGGATCAGCAAAAAGAAATGCATAAAATTGATCAGGAATTGTATTTTGTAATTGACGAAAAAAATAATTCTGTTGAGTTAACTGAAAAAGGAATTGACCTTATCACTACCAACTCTGACGATTCTAAATTTTTTGTATTGCCAAATGTTGGAGACGAATTTGCAAAGATCGAAACTACTGTTGCAGACCCAAAGAAAAAATTAGAATTAAAAGACGCACTTATCCAGGAATATTCTGTTAAGTCAGAACGCGTACACACAATAAACCAATTATTAAAAGCATACGCACTTTTTGAACGCGATACAGAATACGTATTGGAAGACGGAAAAGTAAAAATTGTAGATGAGCAAACAGGCCGTATTATGGAAGGTCGCCGTTACAGCGACGGTTTGCATCAGGCTATTGAAGCAAAAGAAAATGTAAAA
>JACMLS010000928.1 GCA_014379485.1 Bacteroidia bacterium
AGTTTTGTTTTTTTCAAGGAGTTGCCCGGTGACCTAAGCGGCCCCATCGGTACGCTGGGCGTGCCCTTGACGGCGGAGCGCTCCATCGCCGTCGATCAACGCGTGATTCCGCTCGGCGTGCCGGTTTATCTCTCAACCACGTTTCCCAATACCAAACAGGAATTGAACCGGCTCATGGTGGCGCAGGATACGGGCGGCGCCATCAACGGTGCGGTGCGCGCGGACTTCTATTGGGGTTTTGGTGATGACGCAGGCGCGATGGCGGGGCGCATGAAACAGCAGGGCCGCATGTGGGTGTTGCTGCCGAAAGGCTATGACCCTGAAATGGCGACGCGAACCGGCATAATGCCGCCTGTTATCAAGAAATAGTGGGCGTTAATCGGGAGGATTGGAAATGAACCTTGCATTCTGGTGCGTATTAATCGCAGGCCTGCTACCGTTCGCAGCCGTCACCATTGTCAAATGGGACAAAACCTATTTGCGGAACAATGATCTTTTCTATTTCTGCGTGTTTCATTGCAGTAAGAAAAATTTTTGTTGCAGGTACAATTACATCGGCCCTGTCAGGATTTAGTCCCAATACTTCAATACGCTCTTCGTAACTGAAAGCGTTTATCATATCAGACATTTCTCTGATCTTATCGCAAGAAAGATATTTGGTGTCTTTCTTGGCGGTCATTTTATAAAGTTTGTTTATGTTTCCGCCAGAGCCAATTCCTATAAGCGGTTTATAATCTTCAGTGTTTTTGCGGATCCATCTTTTATAATCATCCCATTCATCTTTATCTATGCGTTGGTGCAGCATACGGATCGTTCCCACATTAAATGAGCGCGAGTTTACTACTTTTGAATTTGAAATGAGTGTAAGCTCGGTACTTCCGCCACCAACATCAATGTATAAGTAATTGTCTTTTGGGTTTAAAGTTTCTTCTATGTGATTGGCAAAAATAAGTTCTGCTTCGGTTTTTCCGTCAATGATTTCTATCCGCACTCCACATTCTGCTTTTATTCGTTCTATAACATCTCTTCCGTTAGACGCATCGCGCATGGCACTTGTTGCGCAGGCACGGTAAGCTTTTACTTCAAACACTTTTTTTAATTCAGAAAAAGCATTCATAGCAGCAACCAGCCTGTCCTCCTGTCTTCTGGAAATTTTACCATTAAGAAAGGAATCTTCTCCCAACCGTATCGGCATTCTAAGCAGCTCTCTTTTTTTGTAAAGGGTGGGCTTTCCCTTGTGTTCTATTACTTCTCCAAACAAAACGCGTACAGCGTTACTTCCGATATCAATGGCTGCGAGCATCATTTACCTTTCTTTTTTTTTGGCGGTTTATCATTGTGGTTGTCCGGATCTTTTTTTTCTACAATTTCAAATGTAGGTAAAATAGAAGTTACAAATTTGGTTTTGCCCTCACCTTTTTTCAGAAAATATTCATAGGTTTCGTTTTGGGTGCGCACCTTTTTCTCGCCTTTATACTGCGGCCGGTATTTGTTCTGTAGTTTCCAGTCAAGCAAACGCGCTTTAGTATTGCCCGAAAGTTGAATGAGCATAAGGTCTTTGATCTCTTGTTTTACTTTGGGGTCGTATACCGGAATCGCTACTTCTATGCGGTTGTCAAGGTTCCGGCTCATCCAGTCTGCTGATGACAGGAACACTTTTTCTTCACCGCCGTGGTTAAAAATAAAAATACGCGAGTGCTCAAGATATTTATCTACAATACTGATTCCGTAAATATTTTCGCTCACACCTTCCATATTGGCGCCCAACGAGCAAATTCCCCTGACGATCAGTTTTATTTTTACGCCCGCTTTAGAAGCTTTATACAATGCGTTGATCATTTCACGGTCAACAAGGTTGTTCAGTTTTAATATAATGCGGGCAGGTTGTTTTTTCTTTGCAAAATAGATTTCCTTCTGAATCAGGGCCAGGAATTTTTTGCGCATGTTAAAAGGAGCAACCACCAGATGCTTGTATTCAGAGGTTCTGAAATTATTCTCAAAAAATTCAAACAGTCTTTTTACCTCCAGCGTTATCCTGGGGTCTGCTGTAAGCAATGCTGTATCTGAATAGATCCTGGCTGTGTTTTCATTAAAGTTTCCGGTACCGGCGTGTACGTAATTAATTTCTTTTCCGCCTTCTCTTGCTGTAATCAGAAATAATTTGCTGTGAACTTTTAATCCGGGAACCCCGAAAATAACTTTCACACCTTCTTCCTGGAACCGGTCGCTCCAGTAAATATTGTTCTCCTCATCAAAACGTGCCCGCAGTTCCATAAGCACTGTTACACTTTTTCCGTTTTTAACCGCATTGATAAGAGCGTTGGCAATTTTTGAAGAATCTGCCAGACGGTACAGCGTAATTTTTATTGATTGAACGCGCGGATCAATAGAAGCTTCGCGCAGCAGAGAAATAATATGATCGAAATTCTGGTAAGGATAATTCAATAAAATATCTCCCTCTAAAATAGTTTTTAAAATACTTTTATTGGGACTGTTTAAACGCGGATGATTAAGCGGGTGCGGATGATTGTAAACAAGTTCTTTTGCGCCTAGTTTAGGAAATTTAATAAAATCTTTAAAGTTGTGATAGCGTCCGCCAGGAATAGGATTGTCTTTTTTGGTGAGTTTGATCTTTGCCATTAAAAACTTAAGCATGTCTTTTGGGATCTTACCATCAAACACCAGACGCACTGGTTGCCCCTTTTGTCTTTTTTTAATTCCTTTAGAAATTTTTTCTACCATGTTTTCACTGAAATCATTATCAATATCAATTTCAGCATCGCGGGTAAGCTTAATGTTATATGCTTCTGTTGCCTTGTAACCGAATACGCTGAAAATATCGTTCATGCAAAAACGAATTACGTCATCCAGCAGCATCACAAATTTTGTATCTCCGTCGGCCGGTAGCACAATAAATCTTTTTAGCGGAGGAACGGGTACTTCAATAACGCCATATCGTTGAATATCGTTTTTGTTTTTACTGATGAGCCTGATAAATAAATACCCGCTTTTGTCTTTTAAATAAGGAAATTTTTTTGTTTCATCTGTTACAATAGGAAACAGTTCAGAGAACACTTCGTCAAAAAAATAATTCTTGACCCAATCTTTCTGAACCGCGCTCAATTGTTTTTCGTTGATAATAAAAATATTATTGTCTCTCAACTCGTCCAGGATCTCCTGGTACACTTCTTCAAAGCGATGTTGCTGTTCAATTACTTTTTGCTGAATTTCAAATAACAAAAGATTGGGGTCTGTACCAATAAGTGCAATGGCTCTTCTTCCAAGAGGCAGCATTCTTTTTACAGTTGCTACACGAATTCTGAAAAACTCATCGCGGTTATTTGAAAAAATGCCCAGAAATTTAAGGCGCTCTAAAAGCGGGGTGGTTACATCTGCTGCTTCCTGTAAAACACGTTCGTTGAATGAAAGCCAGGATATTTCCCTGTTAACGTAAGGTAAAATTTTTTTTGCCATAATTCAAAGAAAAGATTTCAATATTAATTGAATGTTAAGGCTTAAATTCTTTTGGAAATTCAGTAAAAATAGTTTTTCCTTCTTTCTTAAAAACATTTTTCCAGGTAGCAGCATCAAATTCAATAAGAGTTACCGCACAGGTTGGTAAATTATCGATCTCCGAATCACTTACCTCGTTAAAGAATTTTGTGAGGCCCGGATTATGGCCAAACAGCATGATAGAAGAATAATCCTCAGAAAAATCTGTTACACATTGTTTAAGCGTTGCAACAGAAGATTCGTATATTTCCTTTACGATCTTTATTTCATTTTCAGGATAAGAAAAATTTCTTGCAAAAATAAGCGCAGTAGAAATTGCCCTTATGGCAGGACTGCTTACCAGCAACTGCGGAACCTGCTCTTTCTTTTTAATAAAAGCACTCAGGCGGTAAGCATCATCGTAACCGCGCTGGTTGAGCGGACGGTCAATATCCTTAAGCCCGTCAAAACCCCAGTCAGATTTAGCGTGCCGTGTTATGTAGAGTTTTTTCATTATGTAATTTTTTTTCTTTTGCTTTGATGTAAGAGTGTTTCAGTATAAGAATACGGTATAAGTATAAGGAGGAATGGTTAACTACTTTATCCACATAAAAACTTTGTGGTTATTATTAAATCTTTCAGCATCTTTTTCAAGCAGCAGCACACAAAAATCTATGAAAGGAAGTATGCCAAACACACCGCCTACTGTTGCAATGTAAACAACCGGCACATAAGGTTTGGTTCCAAGATAAATTCTGTGTAAAGCCAAAATTCCGAAAGGCAATGGAAATGCAAGTACAGCAGCAGCCACTCTTTTTGTGTGTTGCAACCACTTTTTTATTTTGAATAAAACGAGATTTGGTTTTTTACCGGAAAAATCAGAAAAGGAAATTTTTTTTTCGAAACAAAGAGACGATGCCTTTATTTCTGCTTTAGAGATCTGCCCTTCAGCCTTACAGAAAAAACCGATTAAAAAGAAGAAAGAAAAAATCACCAGAAATTTCATTGTTGTAAAATTAAAAAGGATTCAGTTTTAAGCTGAATCCTTTTATAAGCGATTTTCAACAAGAAGACCTCAAAGTTTTGCTACAGTCCCGATAGCTATCTGGAGCACGGATTTACGCAGATTGAGGGCGCAGATTTTTTTGGATAATCTGCGAATTTAATCTGTGGCAATCTGCGAGATCAGTGGCATCGATCAATTAAGCTTTTTTCAGATTGTTTGCAACCTCGTTCCAGTTAATCACATTCCAGAAAGCTGTAACGTAATCAGGACGGCGGTTCTGGTAATTGAGGTAATAGGCATGTTCCCACACATCAATTCCTAAAATGGGAGTTCCTTTTACATCTGCAACGTCCATTAAAGGGTTGTCCTGGTTTGGGGTTGAACTAATAACAAGTTTTCCGTTCTGTACCAGCAACCACGCCCAGCCCGAACCAAATCGTGTAGCTGCTGCTGCTGCAAACTGAGTTTTAAAGGTCTCAAGATTTCCGAAGGCAGCATCAATCGCAGCAGCAAGATCTCCTGTTGGAGCACCGCCCGCATTTGGCGCCATAATGGTCCAGAATAAACTGTGGTTGTAATGTCCGCCACCGTTATTACGAACTGGCATAGGATACTTAGAAATGTTTTTGCAAATTTCTTCAATGCTCAGTTTATCTGCATCTGTATTTGCAATGGCGTTATTAAGATTTGTTACATAAGCCTGGTGATGTTTTCCATGATGTATTTCCATGGTGCGTGCATCTATATGAGGCTCCAGCGCATTAAGCGCGTAAGGTAGTTTTGGTAATTCAAATGACATAGTTTTTGTTTTTAGTTTGTGTAAGGCGAATTTAGCTGATTTATTTTTAGGTGCAGCAATGCAATAAGCCTTTTAACCGATTTTTTTTGCCCGGTCAGCGAGTCTGTCTTACAAAGATCTGCTTTGAGAGGAGATACGGCTTACGGAAATTTATTTTTTAGAAGGATGAAATTAACGGGGGATATAAGATATAAGACATGGAGATATAAGACTGCCGCGAGGAGAATTAGAGGACAGGCACTCTCGTGCACCTCCCGATAGCTATCGGGACTTATTTCTTATATCTTTTTGTCTTATTTCAGACTGAAAATTCCCTTGAAGATTAAACCCGGGTTATCTTGCTTTGCCAAGCACCTCAAGCGCTTTCTTAATTGTTTTGTCGCTGGTGTGCAGAACCGGATAAAAGCCGTCGTTATTAAAAATGTTGCGGCCTATGTATGCTTTTAATTGCAGGCGAATACCTTTTTCGCTGCGGTTCAATCCCCAGGCATCTTTTTTAACCCCGTTGTTGTCAAGAAAAGTAATAAATTCCTGCAGCAAAGCATCAGAGATAGTAAAACCCGAAACGAAATTTTTTCCGCTTCCATATGCGTTTAATTTTTTTCTGTTCTTATCTGCGTACTCAAATGAAAAAGTACTTAGTAAGCCGGAGTAAACTATTTTGTTGAAA
>JACMLS010000929.1 GCA_014379485.1 Bacteroidia bacterium
TGAATTCGATAACAAAACCTGGGAAGTAGATGAATTTAAAGGAGCAAACGCAGGTTTATTTGTTGCAGAGATTGAACTGACGGATGAAAACGAAAAATATTCAAAGCCTGATTGGGTTGGAGAAAATGTTTCTGATAACAGGAAATATGCAAACTCTAATCTTGTTATGAAACCTTATACAAGCTGGTAACAGAATGTGCTTAAAAGAATAATTTCAAACAAGAAACAAAAATGCTAAAATATTTAAAGACACTAAATGCAATCCTGTCTTTATTTGTATGCCCTTGCATATCATCAGCACAAACAACTCAAGCTCAGCCAAAAATTTCCTGGCGCTATGTAGAGAATACCTATTATAAAAACACCATTAACCCTGTTTCTTTCCCTGACTCGGCTTTTGTATATTCTGCTCCCGATACTACAAGTAAAATTTTAGAAATTCTGAAATTCAAAACACAACTGCATTTAATAAAAGAAGGTGAGCAGCAATTCGCAGAAAAAGAAACAGGAACTGTTAGTTTTTTAAAATGGTATGAAATAGATTTTGGACTTAACAAAGGCTATATTAAAGCATCAGAAGTTGCAACTCATATGTTTTCGGGAATAAATCAGGCAGACTATTTGATTCTTACAAACGTTTCAAAAAATTATAATCCCGATGGTAATGGTTTTACAGTTTACAAATTTGACAGATCCAAAAATCAATTTACAGATACTTTAAAAATCGCATCAGTAAGAGGAGATATCATAAAAGAAATTAATTATTCAGGATGGAAAAACACCGGTATGCTACTTTCTGTTTACATGATCAATGCGTATTGCGGTGGCGGAACGGCTGAAGTTTTTATTATTGATGCCAATGGAAAACTTTCTGAGCTTATAACTACAAACTCGCATTCTGACGACGGAAGCGCAGATGCGTATGGTTCTGTTGTATGGCTTCCGGTTAAAACAGGAAATGAAAAAGTCCGATTGGTTTGCAACGGAGATGTAGAAACTATTTACAATACCTATTCCGGCGAATTAAATACCTTTCCATTTCCAAAAGAATTGAAACTTCCGAAAATTGAATTAATTGTTTTTAAAGAAACTGAGGTAAAAAGTATACTTAATATGGCAGGAGAACCCCTCCTTAACAAGGATGGTTCATTTAAATCAAAAAAGGTAAAACAGGTTACAAAATATTTCAGATGGAACGGAATAAAACTGGAACAAATAAAATGAAAAAAACAATAAATTATTTAATTGCTTTACTACTGATCAGCACAGGAAAGCAAACATTCTCACAAACCTACCCCTCTTTTGGGAATGAAATTCCTGTTACCATAAACGGACTTACTTTTGATGCAATGGAGCCTTCTATTTCTGCTGATGGAAATTATATGTTTTTTAATAGTCTTAATAACGGAACTACCACCAGTCTTTATTACGCAACAAAAGTAAACGACAGCACGTTTAATTATGTTGGTCCGCTTTCCGGAGCCAATCAAATTACAACACCGCGTCTTGATGCTGTTGCTTCTTCAGATTCTGCGGATAATTTTTTCTGGGTTTCAACCAGGAATTATCCGACACAGATGGACAATTTTTTTCATGGCAAATTTAACGGAAGCAATGTAGTGAATACAGGAAGGCTTCATGGAACTTTTTACATCTACATTCCCGGCTGGCTCATTATGGATGCTGCAATAAATTACCAGGGTACCTTGCTATATTTCTGCAACGCATATTTTAATGGTTGCGGCGCCATTCCCTGCCAGGCAAAACTTGGAGTCGCGCAAAAGCAAAACGATTCAACCTTTAATAAACTCATCAATTCAGACGGAATTATGCAGAATGTGAACGATACAAATTATATTGTGTATGCACCAGCTGTTACCACAGACGGTCTTGAACTGTATTATACAAGGATCTTAAAAACCAATCTTACACAATCTGAGATCTGTGTTTCTGTGAGATCTGCTGCAACAGACACTTTCAGTTTACCTTTTGTTATGTATGTTTCTAACCAGATTCCTGAAGCACCAACACTCACAACCGATCAGTCTAAAATGTATTACCATAAAAATGTTGCAGGTACTTTTAAATTGTTTTTACGTTACAGAACTTCTTTTGCCGGAATAAATGAAAAAGAAAAAATTGATGTGAGAGTTTTCCCCAATCCATCAGGCAATTTGGTGAACATTGAACTTACGGGAGTCGAAAAGAATTATTTTGTCGAAATTTATTCTGCACAAGGAAAACTAATTTTAAAAGCAAACTGTAAAACATCTGTTGATGTTTCAGAACTTGAAAGTGGCATCTATACGATTATTGTAAGAAACGAAAACATGATCAGAAAAGGAAAATTTATAAAACTTCAATAAGGTCCGCAATAAAGCATGAACAGTAAAAAATGAAAAAATCTCTTTACATAATCATAGTTATTGCTTTTACATTATCTCTTTTCGGACAAAATTCAAACGAAAAACTTAAAATCTCACATTTAAAAGGCGACTTTTACATTTTTACAACTTACAATTTATACAAAGGAGTTCCTGTTCCGGCCAATGGTTTGTACCTTGTAAGCGACAGCGGTGTTGTAATGATAGATACGCCCTGGGACACGACACAATTTCAACCTTTACTTGACAGCATTGAACGCAGGCACAGAAAAAAAGTTGTTTTGTGTATTGCCACTCACTCACACGAAGACAGAACAGCGGGCCTTGAATTTATGAAACAAAAAGGCGTTAAAACATTTACAAGCAAACAAACTGATTCCATTTGTAAAACAACAAAAGCAAAAAGACCTGAATTTTATTTTACCAAAGACAGCACTTTTAAAACGGGGCAATATTCGTATCAGGCATTTTACCCGGGAGAAGGACACACAAAAGACAATATTGTGATCTGGTTTGAAAAAGAAAAAATTCTTTACGGGGGTTGTTTGATAAAAAGCGTGGAAGCAATTGACCTGGGTTATGTTGCCGAATCAAATTTAAAAGCATGGCCTGCAACTTTAAAAACGCTTCAGCAAAAATTCAAAAAACCTGATTTTATTATTCCCGGTCATGGAGAATGGAAAAATGCAAAATCGCTTGAGCACACACTGAATTTACTCAAACACAAAAAAAAATAAAAACAGTACCAATAAAACCATGAAATACTTTCTTGCGTTTCTTCTTATTCCTGTTTTTCTTTCAGCGCAGAAAAAAAACGAAAAGGAAATTGCCTTTACATTTAATGAATTCAGGAACCTCGTAAATTTTTTTGAAACCAAAAAAGACCTGCTTGATTTTTTCGATTTAAAAAAAGGTGACCACGTTGCCGATATTGGAGCCGGCGAAGGAAAATATGAGGGCGCATTCTCACTGCTATGCGATAGTGTTACTTTTTATTCGCAGGAGATAGACGAAAAATTGCTGAACAAAGACAAGCTGAACAAAGTGATTAAACATTATTCTAAAATTAAAGGAACTCCCCAAACAAATACATTTAATTTTTGCATAGGAACAGAAAAGAGCAGTAATTTACCGGATAGCACCTTTGACAAAATAATCATGATCTCTTCTTTTCATGAGTTTACATTTATGGATGAAA
>JACMLS010000930.1 GCA_014379485.1 Bacteroidia bacterium
AAGATCTGCTGAGTGAATACGTTGGAAAAGAAATAGCCACCGGCTTTTATGAAATCTTTATTATTAAAGAACTTGCCAACCGTATGCAAACCATACCGGCAATTAAGTATTATAATTATCTGGAAAAGAAATATGAAAACATTCAAAACTGGCAGGCGCTGGAATTACTGTATACCGAGGGATTCAGATTGAGCCATATTACCGGAGACATAACAAAAGCCAGGGGTGTTGCAAAAAAGAGAATAGCTAATTCAATCCGATTATTTGATTTTATCAACCTCAGTGTTGAACTGAATACACAATTGCTGACTCTTGAAAGTTTTGACAACAGAAAACCTTTGCCTGAGTACCTGAAAAATATTATAAACCTGAACAAAAAAACAGAAAATCTTGGCCATGCGGCCCTGGTACACAACTCGCTTAATTTATTATTTCTCTATTACAGCCGTTATTCTGATCTGGATTTAAACGTTGCAGACATTGCCAAACGCATTTTGAATAATGCAGAAAAAAATCAGCATAAACTCTCGGGCACGCGCTATTACCTTGCCATGAATACTTACGTTGTTTTCCTGACCATCTACGCAGGTTTTGGTGAACCGGATGAATATGCCCATCAGCTTAAAAAGAAAATAAAAGCAGAAGGTAATATTGCGCTTGCCAATTTGTGTTACGCCATGCTTGAATATTGTATTTATACCTTCAGCAAAAAAGAGAGTGAGGCCTGGTTACATGAGTTGGATAAAGCCGATGACCGTTCTAAATTCATTCAATACCGGTATGGTCTTATTGCCATGAGGGATTTTAGTGAAAAAAACTTTAAAGGCTTTAAAACAAACCTGAAGCAATTTTATTCTGACCCATCTTATGCAGGTTTTCCGGATATGGAAACAGCACTTAGGATACTGGAGTTGTTAATGATGTTGCAGGAAAAAGCATTTTACCTCGTGGAAACAAAATTGAATTCACTTCGTGTATACATGGATCGTAATCTCGATAAAAAAAGGTATGCACAGGAACGGATTATTATGCAGGCAATAGGAAGCCATATGAAAAACAAGTCAACAGAAAAAGTTTACAAGACGATTCTTCCTTTGCAAAACAGCTCATACCGAAACATCAGGTTCCTGGTTAAGATGCTGGAAAGAGCAATGAAAAAATAAACCTTATACCAATTGCAAATATAAAAAGGACAAGCAGTCCCGAAAGCTTTCGGGAGGGTTATTTTATATTTGCAATTGGTATAAGACAAAGAAATAATTGAAAACCGATTCCTGTTATGAGATAAGCCTTATACAGGCATGATTTGCATCATCCCTTAATTTTTCCTTTCTTGTGTTCTTTGAATACTTTTCATTCAATAGGAAAGAGAACTTATTTGAGAGAAGGAATTTAAAATGGAAAATCTTGCATACTTTATTTTGCTGGCTCTTGTTGCAGAAATTTTAGGAACAGTTGGTGGTTTTGGTTCTTCTCTTTTTTTTGTACCCATTGCAGGTTTGTTCCTTGATTTTTATTCGGTACTTGGAATTACTGCTTTATTTCATGTATCCAGTAACATATCAAAAATTGTTTTTTTCAGAAAAGGATTTGACCGCAAACTTGTTATTAATGTAGGTATACCTGCTGTTTTGTTTGTAATAGTTGGTGCATTCCTGAGTAAATTTTGCGATAAAAAAATTCTTGAACTTTCGCTCGCAGTGTTTTTGATTATACTTAGTGCTGTACTTCTTCTTTTCA
>JACMLS010000931.1 GCA_014379485.1 Bacteroidia bacterium
CTAAGGACTAATAGAAGAGTTTTATTCAACAACAACCTGTTAATTTGATGCGAAAAATTGTGTACGGAGATTAGTTTCCAAGTGGGAGTGCGCGCTTTCCCTCCCACTTGGAAAGGGGGAAAAATTTTTTCGAAGAAAAAATTGAGGGGGATTGAAGGGGTTAAGTCCTGCAAAGAAATCCGATTTCGCCAATAAAAAATGCCGGCGTTTTATTTCCGGCATTTTTATTTGATTATGAGAATTTTGCTTATTTCAAACCAAGGTAATTCTTCAGTTCACTGGTGGTTTTTATTTTGTCAGTTACGTCTGTCATCTTAAAACTATATTCACCTCCCGTTGTAATATTCATCGCTTTAAACTCATCTTTGTTTAAACTGTATAGCTTTCCACTATTAGTAAACAGCATCAACACATTGTCAGATTTTGGGTCGCAATTAAAATAACGCGGATCAAAACTAAAGGCGCCATTATACTTTAAATCTATCATGGATAGAACATGAAGTTTTTTTATTTCATTTCCTTCATTATCTACAAATTTGGGTTTTATAGAAACAAAATTTCCTATTCGGTAGATCTGATCGCAATTGTATACTCCAAATCCATCTACGTTTAATTCGCTTATTATTGGAGGGTAAGTGTGTCCCAAATCCCCACCTCCGCCAAGTAAAGTTTGCGATTTATTGTTTGGCACGGCTTTCCCTTTATGTTCAGTTGTGTTTGCAACATAAGGATTGAATCCCTCATTACCAAACATTTCACCAAACTGTTCAATGTTCTCCGCTAACAATTTGTTTTCCCATTCCTCCCCGTGTTTTTTAATCACCTTAACATAGTCTTTATCTCCTTTTGGCCAAATGTTTTTCTCTTTTAAAATTTTAATAAATGGTGCCTTTGCTTCTTTACTCATTTTTGAAAAATCAGCGATTCCGTTTTTAAACATAAAGCCATTTGTATACCAGCCAGAGGATTCTATATTATCCTTAATAATTTCTTTACTCTTCTTCTCCTCCTTAATCTCCTGCTTCATTTCCCACGCCCCCGTACTCTTATTCAAATAATAAAAATCTATATCCGGATTTTGTTTTGCCAAAGCATAATCTATCTGCACATTTTTTGCAGGATCAATTTCTACTTTTTCTCCCTTAGATGTTCCTTCCAGTTCAAACATGCCAGAACTATTAAAATTGTATTCTACATTATCTTTTTTGTAAGTCATCGGAATTCCGGAAAAAGCCATTTCTGCTGCGTTGGTGTATTCACGGTAAGTAATGTCTACAATTTCTTTTACCTGTTGTCCTTTACTATCAACAAAAGAAAGTTTTGGGATATGAAGTTTTGTGTCTTTTTTTGTCAGTACTAAAATTGTATCGCGCAAAGGATTTATTTTAAAAACGTTTTGCGGAACAAGAAATGCCGCCGGAATTTTAAACGCTTCGGCCTGAACAATTTTTTTCGAGGTTGTGTCAGTCAGCACAAATGTTTTAATTTTCTTTTGTGATGAAACAGGTTTTTTTACTTCAGCAATTTTATTCGGCACAACCACAGCGCTGTCTTTTTTAATTTCAGGTTTTATTTCATAAGTACTTTCCATTAGTTTTTGTATTTCCTGAATTTTTGTTTCTAAATCAAAGTTGTTTTCAGTAACTTGTTTTGGTGATGACATCACAATAAAATAAGAAGCAATCGCAATTAAAAGAATTCCGGCAACGCCACCCCATCTTATTAAATGGTTTCTCCTCCGCGCATTTCTAAAAGAAGTTCTGATCTCAGTTTTCAAACCATCGCGCTCAATTCCTTTCAATATGAGTTTTTGAAGTTCCAGTTCTTCTTTAAGATCTTCATTCGTATTTAGTTCCCGTTCAAATTTTTCTTTCTCGGCAGAATTTAATTCGCCCGAAAGATATTTTTCTATAAGTTCTGTATGAGAGGTCATGATAAATGTTTTTGTAAGGTGATGTTTTTTAAATGTTCTTTGGCTTTTTCAAGACAACGGTACTTCTGACTTTTAGCCACACGCTCTGTGCTGAATTTAAACCAGTCTGCAATTACTTTCATGCTCATTTTTTTAAAGTAGAACATGTGCAGCAATTCCCTGCAACGTTCATCCAGCATTTTAAAAGCCTCTTCTGCTTTTTTGAAATTGTGTTCGTTCTGCAAACTTTCTTCGAATTCTGAATCGGAAAACGCAGCGGGAAGATTTTCTTCAGATACAATAATGTTGCGGCTGCGTTTTCTCAGCTCTTCGTTCCAAAGCATTTTGCTGATTCCGAAAAGAAAGGTGTTGATGGAACTGGTAAGTTTAAAGTTTTCTTCTTTTACTTTTTTGCAAAAAATAATAAGCGCTTCCTGGTAAAGATCTTCAGCGTCCTGCGCCTTACCTGAGTTCTTTAGCACGTGCGCACGTACCGCAGAATAATAGCCATAAAGCTTTTTCATAGCCTTATCGTATTGCCCTTTTTTAATGTGGTTTATGATTTCTTCATCGCTCATAAAATTCCTTTCTTTAACATGTATGTACCAAATCGTAAAAGGTCAGCAATGCGTTTTGTTAAATTTTTTCCTGCCCCAGCAGTTCGGGTGTTGTCCACCCGAACCTGTGTAAGCAAAGGCTGTATACTAAGATCGTAAAATTTATGCGTAATTCTCTTTTAGATTTGCAGCAGGACGATTTTCCATACAGTTATCTAAACGAAATCGGGAAAATAATTTTGGAACGCGGATGACGCGGATTGAGCTGATTTTCGCGGATAAATTTTTCTTATGCGATCTTATGTTTCTCATGTGTTTAAAAAGGCGTATAAACCTTTCTTCTTAGCGAATGCTTAATGATCCTAAGTGCCCTCAGTGGTGAAAAAATTGGCAAGACTACCTTCCAAATTCGAAACATTCGGGCCAATTCGTGATTCGTAGATTACTCGTAAAAATGCATTTCTCTCATATACGCATAAGCCGCAGCTGGCATAAAATAACGCATATCTTTTTTCTCTTTAATACAAGCACGAATAAACGTAGAGGAAATTTCCATTAAAGGAGCATCAGTAAATTTTACTTTGGAATGGTCTTTAAATTTTCCGCCATCAAAACCGGGGCGCGGGTACACATAAATAAAATGTCCTTTTAAAATCTCTTCGTAGTTTTTCCATTTTTGAAAACTCTGCAAATTGTCGGCACCCATAATCAATGCAAATTCTTTTTTCGGATATTTTTCCTGCAAGTGAGCTAAGGTGTTAATGGTATAAGATGGCTGGGGCAGTTTAAACTCAATATTGCTGCCTTTTATTTTCGGAAAATCGCCGATAGCCTCGTTTACCATAAATAAGCGGTGGCGCTGGTGTATTAAGGTGCTTTTTTCTTTTAACGGGTTATGCGGGCTCACAACAAACCAAACCTCCTTTAAACCAGCCACAGAAAGCATGTAATTTGCCAAAACCATATGCCCCACATGTACCGGATTAAATGACCCAAAAAAAAGCCCTGTTTGCATGCCCGCAAAATTACATTAAAAAATACTGTGCATAAGCTGTTCAAGCAGAATGCTTAAGGCTTGTTTATCAAACACTTAAATGTTCAATAAAAAAAAAGAAAAATACCCCCTCTTAGCAACAAAAAAACCATAAATTTGCACCCGAATTGAAAAAAACAGCTTTTTAAGACTTTATACCTTTAAATGATCCGAAAATTCAATATGTTTCAAAGAAATTTTTTCCCAACGCTCGTTTTTATTCTCTGTCTTTTCTCAGCGAACAAATCTTTTTCAGAGGATACTATTCCTAAAAAGCCATTCAACGCTGGAGAATTGATCTTGCATCACGTTCAGGATGCGCATTCGTGGCACATCACGGGTCATACTTCTGTTCCCCTTCCCATGATCGTTAAAACAGATAAAGGAATTGAATGTTTTTCTTCTTCTGTTTTTTGGAATAAAGAACATGAACCAACAGAAATTTATACAAGTCCAAGTTCTGGCTATGATTTCTTTCTTAATCATGAGCATTTAAAAGTGGCCAAAAAAGAGAACGGAGAATTTGTAAAAGGAGAAGAAGGATATGAAGAGGATGAGGAGGCTACAAAGGCTGCAAAGATCCTTGACCTTTCTATGACTAAAAATGTGTTTTCTCTTTTATTCGGAGCGCTTATCATGTGCTGGATCTTTTTAAGCGTTGCAAAAATGTATAAAAAGCGTCCGGGTCAAGGAACAAAAGGTTTGCAGTCTTTAATAGAGCCACTCATTATGTTTGTGCGTGATGATGTTGCAAAACCATCAATCGGCAAAAAATCAGATAAATTCCTTCCTTTTCTCTTAACAGTTTTCTTTTTTATCTGGATCAATAATTTATTGGGAATGATTCCTTTTATGCCGGGCGGAGCAAATCTTACAGGTAGTGTTTCAATAACCATGGTGTTAGCACTGCTTACCTTTGTAATTACTATGGTAAACACCAATGCGCATTACTGGCGTCACGTGTTTGCTATGCCAGGTGTACCCATTGGCGTTTTGATTATTCTTACCCCAATAGAAATTCTGGGTGTTTTCATTAAACCCTTTGTATTAATGGTGCGTTTGTTTGCAAACATAACCGCAGGCCACATTATTGCACTCGCATTCTTCAGTCTCATCTTTATTTTTGGAGAAATGAGTACAGGCGCAGCTTTTGGAGTTTCTGTTGTGTCTGTAATCTTTACTGTTTTTATGTTTTTTATGGAATTGCTTGTTGCGTTTTTGCAGGCTTATGTGTTCACACTTCTTTCTGCCATGTATTTTGGCGGAGCAGTAGAAGAGGGGCATCATGCCGAAGCACATCATCCTGAAACAGCAGCTGCGCATTAATATTTAATAATATTTTTTAGCCCTTTTTTTGGAAAAAGAGCAATTGTTTAACTAATAAAAAAAAGTAAAATGACAACTCTATTACTAGAAGTTCCGGTTGCAGGCGGAATTGCAGCAGCAGGTGCTGGTCTTGCAGCAATTGGTGCAGGTATTGGTATTGGCCGTATCGGTGGTTCCGCTGTGGAATCTATCGCTCGTCAGCCAGAAGCACTTAACGACATCCGTTCTAACATGATCCTTGCAGCAGCCCTTGTAGAAGGTGCGGCGTTTTTTGCAATGGTTATTGCGCTGATGGTGGTGCTTGCAAAGTAAAAAAACTAAAGGTGGTAACGTTTGGTTGCCACCTTTTTTTAAGTATTGATTAACCAACACCATCTCGTCAGAATAGACGAAATGATGACAACATAAAAACAACATGAACACATTTTTGCTCGCCTCAGATATTCCGCTCGTAATGCCCGAATTCGGACTTATGATCTGGATGCTTATCACCTTTGTGATCGTTCTTTTGCTTCTAAGAAGATACGCATGGAAGCCAATTCTTAAAATGATAAAAACCCGCGAAACTTCTATTGAAGAATCTTTGAGAGGTGCAGAAAAAGCGCGCGATGAAATAAAAGAATTGTACGCCAACAACGAAAGAATTATTAACGAAGCACGTGTTGAGCGCGACAAGCTGATCAAGGATTCTAACGATGCAAAAGAAACCATTATCAGCGAAGCAAAAACAAAAGCAAAAACAGAAGCAGACCGTATTGTTACTTCTGCCCGCGAAACGATAAACAACGAAAAAATGGCAGCTATTACCGAATTAAAAAATCAGGTTGCAGCTTTATCAATAGAAATTGCAGAAAAAATTCTGAAAGAACACTTGTCTAACGATGAAAATCAAAAGGCGCTTGTAAATAATTACGTAAAAGACATTAACCTGAACTAAGAATAAATTAAATGGTTGTAGGAACACGATACGCAAGATCATTACTGAACCTGGCCCTTGATAACGGACAACTTGAGTCAGTGTACGCAGATATGCTTATGGTAAGGCAATTGTGCATTACCAATGATGATTTTGTGAATATGCTCGAGAATCCGATCATCAAAACAGATAAAAAACAAAACATCCTAAAAGAAATTTTTACCGGTAAAGTAAATGACCTTACCATGAAATTCATGACGCTTATGGCAGAAAAACGCCGCGAGGGTTATTTAGATGATATTGCATTTGCTTTTGTTGAACAGTATAAAATCTATAAAAACATTATTACTGCAGTTATTACTTCTGCAAACGGTTTAGATCCTGTTGCAAAAGAAAAACTAATGGCAATGATAAAAGCAACCGCCACCGGAGAAATAGAGTTGGTAGAAAAAATAGATAAAAATTTAATTGGTGGATTTAAAGTGCAGGTAGGAGACAAATTGGTAGACGCAAGTGTTTTAAAAAGACTGAATGAATTAAGAAAAACCTTTAAAGAAAACCCATACGTAAAAGAATTTTAGCGTAGAGAGACGGAAGGCTTTCCGTCTCCGGGGTAAAGTACCCACGATAAAATATATTGAAAGAAAAATTGCACATTAATTAATAATAAAGAAAATGGCAGAAGTAAAACCCGCAGAAGTATCTGCAATCTTAAGGCAACAATTATCAGGCTTTAAAACCGTAGCAGAATTAGAAGAAACCGGAACCGTATTGCAAGTTGGTGATGGTATTGCACGTATTTACGGACTTTCTAAAGTTCAGAGCGGAGAGCTTATTGAATTTGAGAACGGCTTAAAAGGAATAGTTTTAAATCTTGAAGAAGATAACGTTGGTGCCGTATTACTTGGTGTAAGTAACGACATTAAAGAAGGAGATTCTTGCAAACGTACCGGAAAAATCGCTTCTATAAACGTAGGAGACGGAATGTGCGGACGCGTTGTTGATACACTTGGAAACCCGATTGATGGTAAAGGCCCGATCGTTGGAAAAACTTACGAAATGCCGCTCGAAAGAAAAGCACCAGGAGTAATTTTCCGTCAGCCTGTTACAGAGCCACTTCAAACCGGAATTAAAGCGATTGATGCAATGATTCCAATCGGAAGAGGACAGCGTGAGTTGATCATCGGTGACCGTCAGACAGGAAAAACTACTGTTGCTCTTGATACAATCATCAACCAAAAAGAATTTTACGAAAAAGGTGAGCCTGTATTTTGCATCTATGTTGCAATCGGACAAAAAGGTTCTACCGTTGCGAATATTGCGAAAGTGCTGGAAGAAAACGGAGCAATGCCTTATACAGTAATTGTTTCGGCAACTGCTTCTGACCCTGCACCGCTTCAGTTCTATGCACCGTTTGCAGGAGCTGCTATCGGTGAGTTTTTCCGTGATACCGGAAAACCTGCCCTGATCGTTTATGACGATTTATCAAAACAAGCTGTGGCTTACCGTGAGGTATC
>JACMLS010000932.1 GCA_014379485.1 Bacteroidia bacterium
AAAAAGCAAAGTGTCGGCTATTGAAAGCACAAATTTCACCACAATTCAAAGCGCTTTGTAGTACAAAGTTAAACTAAAAACGATAGGAAAATGAAATTATTGCTTAGAAAATATTTTTTAACTGGTAATAAAAACCAAAAGCCCCTGTCCCGATTGCTATCGGGACAGGGGCTTTTGGTTTAAAAAAATCAATGCAGTTTAAACTTATTTAGCGGCTTAGCACAATCCGCTCAAAACTTCTTGAGTTTTCGCTGCTTACTTCTATCAGAAAAATTCCGTTTTGCAAATTGCTTGTGTTGATGAGGCATTTTGTTGTCCCGATAGCTATCGGGATTGATTTTTGCGTAAGCACAAGTCTTCCGCTAACATCGTAAATTTTTATTACTGAGTTTGCAGGAATATTTTCTACAGTAAAAAAATCTTTTGCGGGGTTAGGATAAATGGAGAGCTGAGAAAATTTACCATTGTTTTCATTAGTTGCTAAAGGCGGAAAGAAGCAGGCGCTGGTATCTGTACAACCATTAGCAGTTATTGCAACGGCGTAACTTCCGCTAATTGCAGGCGTATAGCTTTGCCCGGTTTCGCCGGCAATTGGCGTGTACCCGTTACCGCAATCCAGCCACTGATAAGCCGCGGTTGAATCGTCTGCAGTAAGCGTAATGACTGATAAGGTAACAGAAACATTTACTTGTTTAATTGAAATGGCTGATGTGATAATGCTGTCGCATCCGTCCAGAGTTTGCAGAGTACTTACGTAAGTTAGGGTTGAGGTAATGTTGTTTGTAAGCGTTCCGTCAGGAAAAGTGTAACTGTCTCCGGAGCAAACAGAATCTGATTCATTGATTGCGTAAACCGGATTAATATTCACTGTTGTGTTTATTATACTGTCGCAACCCGCAACGGTTTGCAATGTGCTGGCATAAACTACCTGCGCTGTAATATTATTCTGAATGCTTGCATCAGGAAAAGTATAACTACTGCCTGAGCAAACAGAAACCGATTCGTTAACAGAATAAGTTGGGTTCACATTAACAGTTGTGGTAATAATACTATCGCAACCCGCAATTGTTTGCAGTGTGCTGGCATAAACAACCTGCGCGGTAATATTGCTCTGGCTGCTTGCGTCAGGAAAAGTATAACTACTGCCTGAACAAACCGAAACAGATTCGTTAACAGAATATGTTGGATTTACATTTACAGTTGTAGTAATAATACTATCGCAACCGGCAAGAGTTTGCAATGTGCTGGCATAAACTACCTGTGCTGTAATATTGCTCTGGCTGCTTCCGTCAGGAAAAGTATAACTGCCACCCTGGCAAACAGCAAACGATTGGTTTATAGAATAAGTTGGGTTTACATTTACAGTTGTGGTAATGAGACTATCGCAACCACCAACTGCAAGCAATGTGCTCAAGTGACTTATCTGTGAAGTGATATTTGTTGTTGTACTTCCATCAGGAAAAGTGAAACTTGCCCCGGAGCATATTGTGTTTGATTGAGAAACAGAAATGCCTCCCAATGGATTTCCGGAAGTTGTAACGGTTGCCGCAGAAACTATCCAGTTTGATGTGGCAGCGGTAAGAGCAAAATTTGTCAAGGTGCCATTGTAAGCGTTTCCGGAAAGATCTGGAAGTGTCGTGATGCCGAGGTTGTTTCCGCCACCGGTTCCCTGGTTAAAATCATAATTAGCAATAAGATTTGTTTGAACGCCTGTAACGCTGTGGTTCATATTACTCTGGATCTCGCATTGTGTTCTGGCTTCGTTCCATAAACGCACCTCGTCTAGCGCACCGTTAAAATACTGGGCTCCACCGGGTCTTGTACCAAGCGTCATCAGGCCACTGGTTCCGGTAGAAGAACCTCCTCCTGCTCCGCCAGCTTGCTGAACCCCGTTAAAAAATACAACAGGAGAATTTGTAGCAGCCGTCCACCGTGCAGCCACATGCGTCCATTGGTTTTGCGGAATACCGGCAGTTGTTGCAACGCTGTACGTTGTTCCATTTACAATCACATAAAAATAAATAACGTTACCGGTACTTGTTCCCATAGAAACAAAGTTAGTGGTGCTTGGCTGCGCAAAGAAAATGCGTGCAAAAAGAGAGCCGCGCGGATTTACCCAGGCTTCAATTGTAAAATCGTTTGTTGTAAGGTTACTAAAGAGAGAAGGCACGCTGCTCACCACCACCATATCATTGTTGCCATCAAAATCAAGTGCGTTACCAGAAAATTGTGCTTTGCTCTTTGAAAAAAGAAAAAGCAAAAGAAGAGGAAGGAGTCTTTTCAAAATCATAGTGAGAGCTGTTTATTGCGTGAAGATAAATCAAAAACGGGTTTTTCGCAATAGGTTTAGGTTGATAAAATTTTTTAAGTTTGCCATTGAGACTTAAAAGTGAACCAGGTTACCAAAACAAGAACTGCTGAAATTTTCAAGGATGAGAACGATATTGTTCACATTACCTTGCTAGATGGAACTAAAATGGATTTTATGGATGCCGTTGAGAATTGCCTGCTTGTCAGAAATCTAAGTAAGGGCGGAAAGGTTTTAAAATTTGTGGATGCCAGATCAAACTGGGGAGCAAATAAAATGGCCAAAGATTTTATTTCGAGTAAAGTGATCATAGAAAAAACAATAGCCTACGCCATTCTTGTTAAACCTTCAACAAAAAAAAATATCCTCAATTTCTTTGATCGGATCATGAAATCTGAAGTTCCCTCAAAAATGTTTACAGATGAGCAGACTGCATACAACTGGCTCATGAAATTCAGTGAGGTAAAAACAGTTTGATCTTTTTTGGTTTAAACAGTTTCTTTCTCAGAGTAAAGAAAATGATCATTTTGGTTTTTTGCAGATCACATTTTTCTTTTCGCAACAGGAGTTAAACGTTTTTGTTTCTGTATTTATTTTCGGGCTTACATAAGGAATTCCAAGGTCAAGGCCGCGAAGAATCATCATAACAGCCATTACTGAGATCATGTAAGGAATTGCTTTTCTGATTTTGCTTCTGAAAGAAACGGTCATTTGCTCTTTTAATAAAGAAACAGAGAGCATTACCGGAAAAGTACCAAGGCCAAAAAACAACATGAACAGAGCGCCTTTCCATTCACTTCCGGTAACTCCGGCCCCTGCAATAGCCATATAAACAAGTCCGCAAGGCAGCAAACCGTTTAGCAAACCAATCAGGAATAAAGAGGATTTGTTTTTTTTAAGAAACAGTTTTGACAGCGCAGATTTTATTTTGCTCATGAACGAAAAAATTCCGCCGGAAAAACTGCGGCCCGAAAAAAAACGTGCAGGAGTTAAAGTGAAAAATAAAATGAGCACCCCAATACTTATAGAAAGAATTTGCTGAAGACCAGCTAAAAAAAATAATTTCCCAAACAATCCAAAAATAAATCCGAAAGCAGAATAAGTAAAAACTCTGCCTGAATTGTAAAGTAGTGCCGAAAGCAGTTTGTTGTTGTTTCTAACCGGAATAGAAAGTGCAATGGGGCCACACATGCCAACACAGTGAAAACTTCCAAGAATACCAAGTATCACTGCGGTAATGGTGAAATTCATTTTTCAGTTATAAAAGTTTAAGGTTTAGAAAGTATTGGTGCGGGCGATTCTTTCTATTGTGTTCTCTGTTTCTATGTGTTTAAAATGGGATAAAAATTTTACTTCAAAATAAAATCTTTTTCAAAATAATAGCTCTTCTCTTCACTTTCAGCATCTATTTTAATTTTGTAAGCACCTTTTATAAAAGCCGAGGTTTCAATTTGC
>JACMLS010000933.1 GCA_014379485.1 Bacteroidia bacterium
AAAGAAATTTATAAAACAAAATCTGTTTGCCTGTTACACGGAATTACCGGAAGCGGAAAAACAGAAATTTACCTTCATCTTATAAAAGAATGTCTTGAAAAAGGGCAACAGGTTTTATATTTGGTTCCTGAAATTGCATTGACAACGCAACTGATCCAACGTATCCAACATTGTTTTGGCGAGCGTGCAGGTGTTTACCATTCTAAATTTTCTGAGAATGAAAGAGTAGAGATCTGGAATGGTGTGTTGGCTGATAACAAAAAAGAAAATGCATTTAACCAGCGTAAATACGACGTGGTAATTGGTGCACGCTCCTCTCTTTTTCTTCCGTTTAAAAATTTAGGATTCATTATAATTGATGAGGAACACGATTCTTCTTTTAAACAACAGGACCCCGCACCACGTTACAACGCGCGCGACTGCGCCATTTACCTTGCCACTTTACATAAAGCAAAAGTACTGATGGGTACTGCTACGCCAGCAATTGATACATATTACTTAACGCAAACAGATAAATTTGGTTTGGTAAATTTAACAACGCGTTATGGCGATGCGAATTTGCCTGAAATGATCATTGCAGATGTAAAAGAGGAAAACAAAAAAAATAAAACTTCCAACATTTTCTCTTCTGCCCTGCTCGATCAGATCACAAACTCACTTGCAAAAAAAGAACAGGTAATTTTATTTCAGAACCGCCGCGGTTTTGCGCCTATGACAGAATGTAAAACCTGCGGATGGATTCCGCAATGCGTGCAATGTGACGTTTCGCTCATCTACCATAAACACAGCGGAAAATTAACCTGTCATTACTGCGGTTACAACGTAAATCCGCCAGCTACCTGCGGGGCTTGTGGTGGAAATGATTTGCGTTATAAAAGTTACGGCACAGAAAAAATTGAAGAAGAACTTGAAATTATTTTCCCCGATAAAAAAATTGCACGCATGGACCTTGACAGTACGCGCAGCAAATTTTCTTACGCACAGATCATAGAAGATTTTGAAGAAGGCAATATTGATATTCTTGTTGGAACACAAATGGTAACCAAAGGTCTTGATTTTGACAGGGTGAGTTTAGTGGGAGTTTTAAACGCAGATTCTATGCTCAATTTTCCTGACTTCCGTTCTTTTGAAAGGGGTTTCCAGATATTGCAGCAGGTAAGCGGGCGGGCGGGCAGAAAAGAAATTCCCGGAAAGGTGATCATACAAACCTCTCAACCACAGCACCCGGTAATTGGTTTTGTGCTGGAACATAATTTTCTCTCCTTTTATAAATTTCAGATAGAAGAAAGAAAACACTTTAATTATCCTCCATTTTTCAGGTTAATGGAATTTACTTTTATTGACAAAGACATGAACATGGTAAACAAAGGCGCAGATTTCTTTAGCGATGAGTTGAAAAAAATATTTCAGAAAAGAGTTTTAGGCCCGGAGTTTCCGGTTATTTCAAAAATCAGAAATCAGTTTCATAAAAAAACTTTATTAAAGCTCGAAAGAGAATTCTCACCCAATAAAGTAAGAGAAGAACTAAACAGAATTATTTTTGAATTCAGAACCCACGAAGTTTTTAAGAAAATGAGACTGATGGTGAATGTAGATCCGCTATAAAATAAAACGGCTCACAATTTTTGAGAAATCTATTTCGGATTACTTACTCCAAGATCTTCCAAGGGAATAAAAAACAACTCTACTCTTCTGTTCTTTTCTCTTCCTTCTTTTGTAGAATTTGTGGCTGCGGGAATTTCATCTGAATAACCTTTTGCAACAAAATTCATTTTTTTGTTTTTTATTTTGGTGAGCAGGTATGTTTTTACAGA
>JACMLS010000934.1 GCA_014379485.1 Bacteroidia bacterium
ATAGAATTCGAAGGTAATTCTGCTTTCTGGACCTTGCTGGAAAACTCAGGGTCGGTAGGTGGAGATTATCCGAAATCACTGATCTACCCAAGTATTTCAAAAATAGATCTTGCATCTGCAGAAATTGGTGAGTTTGTAAAATTCGGAACAGTAAAAGACAAACCAACTTATTTTTTGCAGAACAAATTTCCATTCATTTCAAATCCGGCAGACCACTCGCTTATTTACCTTGGAGTTGATAAGCCGGGAAGAGTGTTTTGGTTTGGAAAAGTAACGCTTGAGTAAATTTGTGAAAATTATTTTTAGAAAAACCCGTGCAATAAATGTGCGGGTTTTTTATGTCCTACCAGTTACGTAGTGACGACCTCCATGTTAAACACAAAACGATAAATAATTCCCTTGGTCGCGTAGCGAATACCTTTTTTCATAAAATTCGCCTTCTGTAATTTAACATTTGTCATATACTATTTCTGCTCAGTTCCCGTTGTTTCCGTATCTTTAGTTAACGGATTAACATTGTCTGAGAATTATTTTTAGCCCCAAAATGAAAAAACTTCTGCTTATCCTCAGCAACATTGTTTTTTTTGCCAATGCGCAACAGAATACTTTTTCTAAGATAATTGTTGATACAGTTTCTTTTTACGGCGCCCCAAACATTCAGGCAGTTGTTGCCACAAATGATAATGGAGTAATAGTTACAGGCGGCCTCAGTTTCAACGGCACATTTACCGGAGCTGCTACGGTCTTAAAAATTGATTCTTCAGGAAATGTAATCTGGGGCAAAGCATTTTCCCGCAATAACTATTACTCATACATTACCTGCATTGCGCCAACCAACGATTCTGGTTTTATACTTGCAGGAAATAATTTTACTAATACTAACGATATTAATTTGCTCGTTGCAAAAATAAATTCAAATGGAGACACACTGTGGTCAAAATCCCTCCATCCCAATACTTGCCGGCACATAAGTCCTCGCTCTATTCTGCAAACCAACGATTCTGGATTCGTTTTTACAGGCGTGGCTATCGGTGATTCTTCTCAAGGTGTCGGAATTATTGTTTGCAAACTTGATCTTAATGGCAACCCACAGTGGACAAGATTTATTACTACAGACCCGGTTATTGGCGCATCAGCAAGAGGAAATGCAATACAACAAACTGCTGATGGTGGTTATATTATTTCCGGCATTATTTGCAGTGGTATTTACAACGGAAATCAATACGAAGCCTGCATTATAAAATTATTACCTGATGGCTCGCTTTCATGGGCAAAAAAATACAAAACAACCTCCTCAGAGAATTGTGAAGGAACGGGTTTGTTACTTGAAAATTCGGGATTTGTGGCATTAGTTTGTATTGATGATAAGAGAGCCGCATTAATGAAAACAGATCTTTCAGGAAATGTTTTGTGGGCTAAAATTGTTGCAAAAAGTTTTAACCGCAATACCAGTCTCACAGCTAAATGCCACAAAAATGCTGATGGCAGTTATCTTATTTCCTCTGCAAGTTGTTTTGGAAGTTCTATGACAAAAACAGATTCAATGGCCAATATAGCATGGTCTAAAACTTTTAGCCTGACCGGATTAGATGCCCTGGAGTTATCTGACAATGGATTTTTTATTATTGGCAGATCACCTGTGTGCGAAAACAATGAATTCATTCATCCAAAAGGTGGCCTGGGTATTATTAAAACAGATTCGCTTGGCAATCAGGCAACCTGTGTTTCTTCAGTGTCTGAAGTTGCTGTATCTGAAAGTATGGTTGCATCGCCTGCAAATTTGAATTCTTTTACGAAAGTAGTATCAAATTCAGTTGTTCCTGATGTAAATAATTTCAACAACCTCGCATCATCTCCTGGCTGTCTCGATTTTTCAGGCGCCATTCATCCAAATGATTTTGGTAATGATGTTGTTGTTTCGCCAAATCCTTCTTCGGGCGTTTTTACGCTTACCACTTTTTCGTTTGATAATGCAAAATATATGGTTTACAATTCTATGGGAGAACTGATCTGGGATTCGCGCTATTTTACACTCAGAACAGAAATAGACCTTACGGGTTTTCCCAAAGGAATTTATTTCTATAAACTTTTTTACCAGGCAACCGGTAAAGTTGTTTCCGGAAAATTGATTACTACAGACTAAAAGCAGTTACGCTTTAATTTCCTGTCCTTATTGAATCGCTCCAGTCACGTAGTGACGACCTATTGGTTAAAACACAAACAAAATAATACTCTTGGTCGCGTAGCGAATACCTCACTTAAAACCCCCGTTTTCAGTATTTCCTGGTGTTTTTGGTCCTTTTTTGCCTCCAAACCACTCAAAATCAATCCTAAAATTGCCTTTTTCCCTCTAAAAAATCGCTCTTTTTTCACTATCTTCGTTCCCCTCAAAAAAAGAAGGGGAGAGGGGATAGGCAATAGTGAATAGGGAGATTTTGTAAGGTAATTTCAATAAACCTCCCGTCTTTAGCGGGAGTTAGTAAGATGAAATAGAGTACGGGCTTTAGCCCAAAAATTGTAGTAGAACGTTTTTGTTATGAGTAAAAAATATCCTGAATACAAGCAGTTAAATCTTTCGCAGATTGGTAAAGACATTTTATCCTATTGGGAAGAGAATAAAACTTTCGAAAAATCAGTTACAGAGCGCGAAGGCAAGACGCCTTACGTTTTTTACGAAGGGCCGCCAAGCGCAAACGGATTGCCGGGCATACACCACGTTATGGCGCGTGGTATTAAAGATATTTTTTGCCGCTTTAAAACATTGCAGGGCTACCAGGTAAAACGTAAAGCCGGTTGGGATACGCATGGTTTACCAATAGAACTTGCAGTAGAAAAAGGATTAGGAATTACAAAAGAAGACATCGGAAACAAAAATTCTGCAAAATACCTTTCGGTAGAAGATTACAACCTTGCCTGCCGTAAAGAGGTAATGAAATATACAGACAAGTGGGAAGAGCTTACCAAAATTATGGGCTATTGGGTAGATATGAGCGACCCTTATATTACTTATGACAACAAATACATTGAAAGCGTTTGGTGGCTCTTAAATGATCTTTTCAAAAAGAATTTAATTTACAAAGGTTTTACTATTCAGCCATATTCTCCGGCTGCAGGAACCGGACTTTCTTCTGCAGAAATAAATATGCCGGGTTGTTATAAGAATGTTAAGGACAGAACGGCAACTGTTCAATTTAAACTGAAGGAAGGCGAAGAACTTAGTGGCTTGCTTTCTAAATTTAATACGAGCAAAGATTTATTTGATGTGTCTGAAATTAATATTTTAGCCTGGACCACAACCCCATGGACCCTTCCTTCAAATACAGCCTTAGCTGTAGGAAAAAATATAGAATACCTATTGGTTGCAAACGTAAACCCTTTTACTGAAAACCTTCAGATTTCAATTATTGCAGCAGAGCTTTATAGCAAATATTTTACAGAGAATTTTGCACCACCTGTGGCTGAGTTTATTCATACTGTTAAAGAGTCTGCAATGATGCCTGATGCTATTGAAAAATTAAA
>JACMLS010000935.1 GCA_014379485.1 Bacteroidia bacterium
GCTGGGCGTGGACAGGTCCTAACGGATTTGTTGACATCACTCAAAATCCAACAATAAATCCTGCTACACCAGCAGCTACAGGAACCTATAGCTTAAGCTTAACAGATGCAAATGGTTGTATTGGAACAGGAACACTTTTAGTTTTTGTAAATCCTCTTCCTGCAATTTCTGTTACCTCTGCAACAATTTGTGTTGGACAAGCAACAGCAACTTTAACTGCAACAGGCGGATTGAATTACTCCTGGTCTTCAGGCACAACTCCTTCAAATCTTGATATTGTAACAGCTTCACCTGCTATTACTACAACGTATACAGTAACCGGTACAGATGCTAATGGTTGCAGCGACTCTGCTTTCTCAACCATTACAGTAAATCCATTACCAAACGTTACGGTTAACTCTCCTGCAATTTGCCCTACATTCACAGCCAACTTAACTGCAAACGGAGCTGTAAATTATACATGGACTGCCGGAACAACACCGGGAAATTCGGCAAACGAAACTGCTGCACCAGCTGTAACAACATCTTACACTGTAACAGGAACAGATGCTAACGGATGTGTTGATACTGCTGTTTCTGTTGTTACGGTTAACGCACAATTAGTTATTAATGCAGGTGTTGATGATACGGTTTGTATCGGAAACAACATTGCTTTAAGTGCAACCGGACCTGCGGGAACAACTTACACATGGAACCCAGGGCCTTTAGCTGGAGCAAGCCAGAACATTCCGGCTGTTGCAACTGCAACTTTTACTGTTGACGGAATAGATGTAAACGGTTGTGCAGGAAGCGATACTGTTGTTATTACAGTTCCAGCAGCCATTGTTTTAAACACAGGAGGTTTTGCGGCAACCTGTAATGGTGTTTGCGACGGACAAGTTGTTGTACTTGCCACTCCAAATACAGGAGGCTTCTCTACATACACTTATGTATGGGCTTCGGGCGGAGCAACTACACCAAGCGTTAACGGAATGTGCGCAGGTACCTATACAGTTACTGTAACAAACAACGCAGGTTGTGTGGCAACAGCTACAACAACTGTTACTGAGCCAACTTCTGTTACTGCAAACGCAACAGGAATAACACCTGCAAGTTGTAACGGAATTTGCGACGGAACAGCAACCATTAATCCAAACGGAGGAATACCACCGTATGCTTATAACTGGCTTCCTTCAGGTGCAGGTAATCAACCAATAAATTTATGTGCAGGAAATTATACTTGTACAGTTGCAGATGCAAACGGATGTTCTGTTCCTGTTACAGTAACAGTTACTGAACCAAGTGTAATCACTGTTTCGGTTACTCCTGTCGGAACTATTTGTATAGGTCAGTCTTCTACACTAACTGCAACTGCAGGTGGAGGAAATGGCGGCTTTGTTTATAACTGGACTGCGGGCACAACACCAGCCAACACATCAACAGTAAGCGCAAGCCCAACAGTAACCACGGGGTACACAGTTTCAGTTACAGATGCAAACGGATGCGCGCCTGCGGTTGCAAGCGTTACCATAACAGTTAATCCTCCGCTTAGTGTTATTGCATCTGCAGACGTAACAATTTGTGCCGGACAATCTGCAAACATGAGTGCAAATGCTAACGGTGGAAACGGCTCCTACACTTATAGCTGGGCTTCAGGAACCACACCAGGTACAGGCGCGGCAGTAAGTGCAACACCAGGTGCAACCACAACTTACACAGTTACACTTTCTGATGGTTGCGGAACTCCTCCTGTTATTGATACGGTGGTTGTAACACTGAACCCTTTACCTGTTCTGAGTATTACTTCTGATATTGCAAGCGGCTGTGCTCCTGTATGCGCAACGTTTAGTGTAACAAGTAATCCTGCATCTGCTACCACAAGCTGGCTCGCATCAAACGGACAAACTTTAAACAATGCAGACAGTGCCCTGTTTTGTTTTGGAGCGGCCGGTGTTTTTGGAGCAACAGTTAACGTAACAGATATTAATGGTTGTCAGAACACTTTTACAAACAACGCCCTGGTAACTGTTTATCCGGTACCAAGTGCAGAGTTTAGTTTTGATCCGCAACCTGCAAATGAAGCCAACCCGGTAATTACTTTTACAGACTTAAGTTCTGGCGCAGCAGTTACAAATTGGAACTGGAGTTTTGGAAATCCGGAAGACTCTTCTTCCACTTTACAAAACCCAACTTTTGATTTTGTTGTGGCGGGAAATTATGATGTTTGGTTAACAGTTACTACCGCAAACGGTTGTACAGACAGCATTAACCACACAGTAATAATTGATCCTGAATTTATTCTTTATGTTCCTAATGCGTTTTCACCTAACGGAGATGAAACCAATGACCTGTTCTTTCCAAAAGGGCTTGGAGTTGACATAGAAAACTACCAGATGTGGATCTATGACCGTTGGGGAAATATGATCTTTACCAGCGATGAGTGGACAAAAGGCTGGAACGGAAAAGTAGCCGGACATGATGAGGTTGTGCAGCAGGATGTTTACGTATGGAAGATTAAACTACAAACCTATAAAGGCGAAAAGAAATCTTACGTAGGACATGTTACTGTAGTGAAATAAAACAAAAACTATTAATTAATTAGAAACCGCCTGGAAATCCGGGCGGTTTTTTTTTGGACGCTTCCCGTTGTTAATTAATTTATACCAAGTGTACATGTAAATTAGTCCTCCCGAAAGCTTTCGGGACTACTTGTCCTTTTTTATTAATACTTCTTCAAAAAAGTGTTCCGTAATCCCTGCTAGGCAACACTTTTTTTCATCATCTTAATAAAAAATGACCGCGCATCTTTGAACTAATTTACATGTACATTTGGTATTACAGTCAGGATTATTTTCATATTTTTACTCCCCCAATGAAATTAAGAACCGGTTATAAAGGATTTATTTTAGCTGCATTTACCTGCCTGTTCATTTTATTTTCTTTTTCTGCAAAAGCTCAATATGTTTCTCCTAAAGTTAAGCTGGAAGCTGCAGAAAACACCATCAGTAAATTATCTGAAGCAATAAAAGAGCGCGACAAAGTAATTCACGATCAAAAATATCTGCTTGAGAAAAAAGACAGGGAAATCCTGACGGTCCAAAATTCAGTGAAACGGCTGGAGATCAATACCGCAAAAATGAAAGAGGCCTCCAAGCACCAGGATAGTTTTCTGAACGTTTTTCTGCTTGCGGCGTTACTTGCACTTGTTGCAGTTGCCATTTTATTTGTGACGCTTAAAGACAAAAAATCTTTATTCAAAAAGCTTGAAGAAAAAACAGCAATCATAAATAAAGGCGCCGAAGACCTGCAGCAAAAAAACAAAGAGGTAACAGACAGCATAAAATATGCCCGCAAAATTCAGGACGTAATGCTGCCTACAATAAATGAAATGAAAGCAAAGCTGCCCAAGAGTTTTGTTTTTTATAAACCAAAAGATATTGTGAGCGGCGATTTTTTCTGGATTACAGAAGTAAATCAGAAAGTGTTTTTTGCCACAGCAGATTGTACGGGCCACGGTGTTCCTGGCGCTTTAATGAGTATGTTAGGTATTTCACGCCTCAATGAAATTGTTAACGAAAAAGACATTCTTAGTCCGGCAAAAATTTTAAACGAACTAAAATCTTCTATCATTAACTCTCTTTCAAAAACTGAAAGCGGAGCGGGAATGCAGGATGGAATGGATATTTCTTTATTTTGTTACGATAAGCGAAAAATGAAACTGACCTATGCTGCTGCCAATAACGGAATTTATATTATCAGAGAAGATAAGATCATTTCTCTTGAAGCAGATAAACAACCGGTGGGCACGAGCCCGCGCGAACATATGCCGTTTAAGGAAAGTTCTTTTGACCTGATGGAAAGCGATCTGATAGTAACTTACACAGATGGTTTTGCAGATCAGTTCGGTGGACCCAAAGGAAAAAAATTCAAGTACAAACAACTTCAGCAACTTTTAATGGAAGTAAAAAACAAACCGGTTTCTGTTATACCTGAATTAATGAACCGCGTGTTTTTAAAATGGAAAGGTAAACTGGAACAGGTGGACGATGTGTTGATTGTGGGGGTGAGAATTTGAGTTGTGCTTTTTGTCCGACAATCCTCTTCTTTTTCTAATACAGCACCATCTTTTTTGTAACACGATTCTCGTCTGCAGAAAGCGTGTAATAATAAATTCCCGCCTGTAAATTGGCAGAGCTTGCGTTAAAAATATAATCAAAATCTCCTTTCTTATACTCTTCGTTCTCTAAAAGCGTTGCTACTTTTTTTCCGAAAGCATCATAAACACACAAATTTACTTTTGCTGCTTTTTTTAAACTAAATTTTATCCACGTGGTTTGAGAAAAAGGATTTGGAAAATTCTGATTGAGCTCTACAATAGGTTTTTTATCAAGAGAAAATTCGTTGGTACCGATTGTTGCACCATCTACAATCGCAGTCCACACACTCAAAGCGCCACCTGACATTTGCATCCAGATAGGTCGCACCACGTTGTTGTGAACAGAAATGGAAATATAATCTCCGAAAAAAATGGAAGAGCTCGGAGTAAAACTATTCTGATTTATTTTAAAATTTGTAAATGAATTTCCGCCGTCTGTAGAACGGGCCATGTAAAGATCTGTTTGTTGTCCGGAAGAAAAATTTCTTCTGTCGTAAAAAACAAAATATAAATTTCCGTTTGTTTTATCGTAATTCATCCAGGTCATAAAATTTTGTTTTCCGGGCGCGTCGTCGTTTACACGAGCAGGTGTGCTCCAGGTAGTTCCCCCGTCGGTAGATTTAATGAGCCACACATCCGTATCTGTACTTCCGTTACGTTGGTCGCTCCAGTTAATATAAATAGTTCCGTTGTTTGCTCCGCCGCTCAGATCGCAAATTGTTTGCGGCAGTCCGTTGCAACGTTGCAGGCCTGATATATTATAATCCCAACCGCCCGGTGTTGCTGTTACACTTGTTTCCTGCGGCAACCAGGTAAGACCTCCGTCTAAACTTTTATTAAAAACAATTCCGTTAGGTCCCGTCCATGCAACGTAAATTTCTCCGGCCGGGCCAACGCAAGGTACAGCGCCTTCTACTGTATTATCGCTATCCACACAATCGCCCGAAATTTTATTTAAACGAACGGGCGTGCTCCATGTTTGCCCCGCGTCTGCCGATTTAGAAAATAAAATACGTGAGCTGTCTGCCGGATTTGCAGTTCCGTAATTATCAAACTCCGTCCAGGTAACATAAATTTCATTGGTAACAGGGTTTACCGCAACACCTTCTTTATCTTCAGCTTTTCCTCCGTTCAATCCTGTCCATGTTCCTGTTCCCCAGGTTTGTCCACCGTCTGTAGATTTTTGAAAAACAATTCTGTCTATCCAACTTCCGCTGCTTGGATTTGAAAGATGAGAATAATAAAAATCTCCGCTTGTATCTGTAAAGATAATGGGGTCTCCCCAAACGCCCGTAAATGGTTCTGTGAGCTGATTAATGTTCCAGGTCAATCCTGCATCAATCGAATAATAAACGTTATTAAGATTTGCGCCTGCAACAATCTGGTTGGTGTTTTTTGGGTTGATGCAAATAGAAACCTCTTCGGGAGAATTGGTGTTGCTGACCATAACGTTTGTGTATTGCGCAAATGCACAAAGCGAAGCAGAAGAAAACAGAAATGAAATTATTTTTTTCATTGACAAAAAAATTGGCTGTGTTTAAAGATGCGAAATTTTGGCGTCATTTATTTAGAGTTGAGAGCTTTTTATCAAATCAATTTATGGGGTGATTTTCGGCATTGCGGCTTTTTAGCTTATTTGTTATTAGAAGACTTAATAAAACAAACGAAGTAAATGCAAAGAAACCGATTTGAAGGCTCGATTTATTTGTTGTCAGGACCTCGAGCTTTGAACTAAGATTGTCGAGTTGATTTAGCTGCTCGGTTAAGATGCCTGAAAAACCCACGTAAGACATGAAAATTGCAACGACCATAACATCGGCCATTGACCATTTTCCGATTTTGTGAACCAAAAAGCGAATAATTTTATTTGACTCAAGGCCTGGTGAAAGCGTAAGGCAAACTGAAGCAACTAATTTTGAAAGCGGAAAAAGAACGCTAAAAATCAAGACAAGAATCCCAACAATTAATAAATCGAAGCCGCCTTGTGTAAGCATTAATTTAACCACTTCTAAAATACTTTTGCTTTTGTAGTATAATACCTGGTCGTCAAAATTTATTTGTTCGCCTAACAAACTCATTCGCATATTAGAAACGCGCGCGTCAATTTCAATCATTGGAAGCATCAAACCCAGAATAAGTAGTAAAAAGCTGGTCGACAACATAAGAATTAGTTCAAGGTTGCTTGCCTTTTTTGTACATAAAATGAGTATTGCTACCAGTGCGGCGAAAAACGCGAGTATATATTTGTATAGATCAGACTTATTTTGAAGAATTTTAAACTTAGAGTTTAGTACTGAAAGAGCAGCTGACCTGTCCTGGCAATTGTATTTTTTTATCAGTGAATCGCGGAGGCTATAATCCATTTTCGCAAAAGTATTGTCGGCATAGTCATTTAATTTGTCGGTCAGATAAATTTTTAACCGTTGTTTGTTTGCAGGATCATCAAGAAAGGCAAGAATTTGATTGGTAAATGTTGGAACGTTTTCTTTTAGTTCATCAAATATGTTAAATGCTTTCGCCCCTGCATTTCTGAAAAAGCCACCAAGGGTTTTAGAATTCTTTTTATAATAAGTTATCTCAAAATCTCCGATTACTTTATTGAGGAAGCCTGAAATTTTAGGCTTCATCTGAACTTTGGTGCTATCTGTAACCTCAAACTCTTCAATTTTCTTAGCGGTAACCTCAGCTAGTATTTTTTTCCATTCATCAACATTGAAAAGTCCGTATTTTATATTTGATAGCTCAATCAGATCGTCTTTCACCTCTTTTTTCTCGAGTTCGGTTTTGTAAACAAAAAAACTCAGAACGCACAAACAGAGGAGCAGCAGGGAAATGGAGATTGGCCGGAGATTTTTCACTAATTAGTTTTAGGTTTAATAATTTGTATTTTCTTAAAGATATGAAGTTTTGGGGTGTCAATCACTTCCAGGTCTTATTCTTAATAACATTCACAAATTTGTTCCGCTAAATTTGAAAGCGCCGTGGCTGGTGCCGGCCCAAATGATCATTCGTTCAATCAATAAAATTGGCAAAGCCCATTTCAGCAAAATTCACTCAAGGCTTTCACAAATTTCCTTCTGCTTTTTTAGCTTAATCCGTACATTTGAAAAGTATCCCCTTTTAAGATGACTAAACAAGTATACTTTTTTATTGTGATTGCGGCACTTGCTGTTGCAAACCTACGCTCTCAAAACAAAACAATTAACGCAGTAAGCGAAGACACTAATTACGTTAACAAACTAAACCTGCAATGTTTTAGCGCAATTTCCAGAGGCAAATATGATTCTGCCGAGGTACCTGTAAAGAAATGCTGTGAGCTTGCGCGCAAACTGAATTTTAAAAATGGGTTGGGTTTTGCTTTATATAACCTCGGTTACATTTTTCAATTGCGCGGAAAATATGCGGAGGCACTTAAGTATAAACTGGAAGCATTAAAAACCTATGAAGAAACAAAAAAACTACGTGGCATTGCGGCCAGCTATAATGATCTTGGACTGATTTACTATTACATGAAAGATTTTAAGCAGGCTTTTAACTATTACGAAAAAGGGTACAATTTACAAATTCAGTTTAAAGACGAAAATGGAATTGCGGTGTCACTAAACAACCTGGGAATTATTTACCAAAACACGGGCAATACAGAACTTGCGCTAAAAAACTACGAGGCTGCGCTTGAAAAATACAAGAAGGTAAAAGGTGTGCGCGGCATAGCAAAGGTATGCAACAACATTGGCAGCGTTTACTCTTCTAAAAAAGAGTGGAGCAAAGCACGTGAAAATTTTTTACAGGCCATGGAAGCGTTTGAAAAAGCCGGCGATGTTTATAGTGCAGCCACAACCGCGTTGAATGCCGGCAGCATGTACCACGAGGAAAAAAATTTCAAAAAATCTCTTGAGTATTTGCTTAAAGGTCTAAAATCTGCAGAAGAACTTGGTACGCAGGATCTGCAAAAGTCAATTAACGAAGAGCTGAGTTTAACTTACGCAGCAATGAAAGATCCCGCGCATGCTTTTGAACATTATAAGAAATTTATAGGGCTTCGCGATACCATCTTCAGCAAAGAAAATACAAAAAAGATGGTCGAATCTCAAATGACTTTTGAATTTGAAAAAAAGCAGCAGGCAGAAAAACTTGAACAGGCAAAAAAAGATGCAGTTGCAGAAGAGCGTCTTAAGCGGCAAATGATGATGACCTGGACCTTTGCCGGTTGCGGAATACTTATAACCGCGTTTGCAGTGCTGGTGCTTAGGGCTTACAAGGAAAAAAAAGCTGCCAACACAAAAATTCTGAAGCAAAAGGAAATTATAGAAGAACAGAAATTTATTGTGGAAGAAAAGCAAAAAGAAATTCTTGACAGTATTTATTATGCAAGAAGAATTCAAAGAGCGTTGATTACCAATGAGAATTATTTTAAGGGTAAGCTAAATTCACTGAAGAGAAAAGCCGGAATTTAGCTTTTGGTGTTTGAGTGGCACCGATTTTGTATAGTATGTCTGAAAACCCATAAGCACATTAACCGATTTATTTTTACCTTAGTTTCGTATTAAAAACACTATTAAAATTATTTTTACATGAAAACTTTTTTACTCTCCGCTTTCATTGGCCTTTTCATCCTTTCTGCATCGGCCCAATTAAACCCCGCAGCGATAGAAAAAATTTGTATTGAGGGAGATGTGAGCAATTTACTGCACATTAAATACATTGATAATATGCTGCTCGCAAAAGTCGATTATCCGGTTTCTTTGGCCGGGCTCGATGCTATAACCGGCCGGCAGATCTGGTCAAAACCTTATAAGACTGAGTATGGCATTCACACTTATGGCAATGATGTTATTATTTCGAAAAACGTAAATACTTTTGATGACAAAACAAAAAAAACCACCAAGCGCGAATGGCTTTATACGCTGAATGCAAAAACCGGTGCAATGAAAGATTCTGTACTGCTAAAATTTGCTGTTGTGTATCTTTCCAGTTCAAAAGGCTTAACAGAAAACACGGCAATGATCATTCAGTCTGCCGAAGATAAATTCAAATCAGTGATCGTAAATAAGAAAACAGGCTTAATTGCTTTTACGCTTTTTGCAGAAGCGGCCGGCGCTTACGATATTCCTCTTGCTATACAAGTTGACCCTGCTGATAAATACGTGGCTATTGGTTGCGCAAACGGCGCAAAGGGTTTTTTTCTGTATGATTTTAAAACAGGCAAACAGCTCATGAATCTTGCCGGTAAGGGCGATATTACCAACATTGTTTTTACCTCAGACTCCAAATATTGCACGTACATTCAAGCCAAAAAACTTAAAATTATAAACGTATCAACGCTAAAGCCGGAAAAAGAAATTGCAACAGAAAATGCGGCGGCGCATGTAACAATACACAGCGATAATGAAAATGTCGTACTCAGTGGTTACAGCGTTAATGTTCCGTTAAAATTTATCAATTGGAAAACGGGTGCCTCATCAGTTTCGGCAATAAATGTGCGGGGTGGTGTTCCTGTTTTTACCAACGAGGGTAATTTGTATTTGCCACTGCAAGGCGGAGTACAATGTGCTGTTGCAAAAGATAAATTGCCATACCTGGCAAAAGTGACGTTTACAAATTCAACCCAAACAAGCACTAATTCAACAACAACAACTTCTTCTGCAAACACCAACTCAGCAAGCGGAACGTTTAAAGCCGGATCAAGAGCGTATATTCTTTATACCGGCGACAATAAATATTACTCAGGCGTAATAAGCGAAGTAACCTCAAGCGGTTTTTCAGTTATTTACGATGATTGTACGCGTGCCACCGTAAATACAAACCAGGTAAAAGCACTGCCTCCAATAAAAATCAGCAACATAGTTCAGGCAAGAAGGCCTGATAAGAAATTTTACAATTGTGTAGTTAAAGATGTTTCAGGAGAGCTTGTAAAAGTTGAA
>JACMLS010000936.1 GCA_014379485.1 Bacteroidia bacterium
AAAGTAAAAAAAGTTTCTTTTGCCAACATCGTTACGCAAATTGTTCTCATAGATATTATTTTTTCTTTCGATTCTATATTAACTGCTGTAGGATTATCCGGCAATATTTTAATTATGGTAAGCGCCGTAATTATTTCTATGATCTTAATGATGGTATTCTCCGGCGCTGTTAGTGATTTTATCAATAGAAATCCAACAATAAAAATGCTGGCGCTTGGTTTTTTAATTGTAATAGGCGGCCTCTTAACTTCAGAAGCAATTGTTGATGGAATTAATATCGGGCATCCGCACAAGGCGGCGTTTTATGAGTGTAAAGACAACAAATTAAAGCAAGAGTTATTAGAGTTGGATAAGCACGAATTGCTTAAATTATCAAGCAATATGGAAGTAAAAGCAGAAACAGAGGTGCTGGTTACTTCCTACATGAAAATGCAGAATAAGGAACATGTGGTTGCTGTTAAAGATATTGCAGAAGCGCAACTGGAACACATGGATGAAATACACATTAATAAAAATTACATATACTTTGCACTTGCTTTCTGCTTGTTTATTGAAGGCTTGAATATGAGAGAACGCAAAAAGAAAAAAGAAAGAAATTTCGGAGATTAATTAATTATGACAATTCACAAAGAAGGAACCGCCACCATATTGATAACGCTTGTATTCAGCGCTATCGTTATTTTTATTGCGCATTATTTTTTTTCTGCGTACATCATCGCTAAAATATTTGCCTATACCTTATCTGGATTTTTGCTGATAACGGTGCTGCAGTTTTTTCGCAATCCCTCGCGCAACTGGGTAACCGATAAAAGCAAGGTCATTGCCCCTGCAGACGGGCAAGTAGTGGTAATAGAAGAAACCGTAGAAAACGAATTTTTTAAAGATAAAAGAATTCAGCTTTCCATTTTTATGTCGCCGGTTAATGTGCATGCCAATCGTTTTCCTATCTCAGGCAAAGTAGTTTTTGCTAAATACCATAAGGGTAAGTATCTTGTTGCCTGGGATCCTAAATCCTCTACAGACAATGAACGCACTTCTATTGTTGTACAACATGAGAACGGAAAGTCGATTCTGTTCAGGCAAATAGCAGGGGCCCTTGCCCGCCGCATCTGTTATTACTGTAAAGAAGGCGATGAGGCTAAACAATCAACAGAATTCGGTTTTATTAAATTCGGAAGCAGAGTAGACCTTTTTTTACCCCTTGGCACAAAGATTCTTGTCAATAAAGAACAAATGGTTAAAGGCGGAATTACTGCTATTGCCGAGTTCTGACAGCAAATTAGCCTAAATGCATTTTCCCAATTGAAAATATTGCTAAATTGCGCCCAAATTACCCCTAACAAATAAAAAAACAGCTTTATGAATACAAAATCAATTTTATCAGTATTTGCAGTTTCTGCACTTCTTTTAACTCAGTGTGGTGGCGGTGATGATACAGCCAATGTTAGTACTGAAGATACCAATAAAGTGGTAACGACTGTAAAAGATACTTTGCCTCCATCTACGGTTGATGGTTTTTCTCAGTTTAAATTTGATATGCTGCTTGCAAACCTGCCTTCGCCTTTAGAGATCATCAATGACCTGAATGCGTCAAAGGCCGAATACAATGAGAGCCTGGTAACGGATAAGAAAAAAGCTTCTTCAGTTTCAGATCATAACAAGCAGGCTTTTTTTATGGGAGCTTATACCGTAGATATGAGTTACCTTATTGATTACGATAAAGGAACAGACGCACTTGGTTACATGACCTCAGTAAAAAAACTTTCTGATGATCTGGGTATTTCCAAATACTACGATAAAACTTTTTACGATCGCTTCAACGGTAATTTAGGAAAAAAAGATTCTTTAATGAATATGGTAAATTCTGCCATTACACTTACAGATAAATTTTGCCGTAGCAATGATAATCTTAAAACCTCTACTTATATTTTTACCGGAAGCTGGTTAGAAGGTTTGTATATGGCAACGCAGGTAATAAAAGATCAGCCCCGCACAGAACAGAACAAAGCAATTTACGCAAGAGTGTGGCAGCAACGCTTTCACGCTAAAAATCTGCTTGATGCTTTAGAAACATTTAAAACAGACGCAGGTTGCAAAAACCTTATTCCGGTTATAAAAGACATTCAGGCTATCTGCGATAAAGTGCAAAACGAAACTGATCTTACACAGGCACAGGTTGCACAAGTGGGAGAAAAAGTTGCAAAACTAAGAGAACTGATGTTCGGAAAATAAGAACCTTTTTTTAATAATTTTTTTGAAAATCTCCTGTAAGAAATTGCAGGAGATTTTTTTTTGTCCCCCTACGACAGGGCTCAGTGTGACAAAAAAATCCTGACAGAACTTTCTAAATTTGCTCATTTGTATTCTTTTCAAGAATTTTCGTTATAAAGGAAAATGCATGAGAAAACTTACTCTAAAAATTTACATATATGAACAAGTTGATCCTGCTGTTTTGCGTTTTTACCGGCCTTTGTAAGGCGCAGGTTCTTGGTTCTGTTTGGGATGCCCCTGCAATAGATCACAAAATTCCTGCTGCCCAGTGGGATTGTAACCAATCTAAACGGCCGGTTCCATTGCCATTTCTGCGGGAAGCGGATATTGCCTGGAGCAAAAAGATCTGGCGGATAATAGACCTGCGCGAAAAATTTAACCTGCCTTATTATTATCCATTGTATCCAACTAACGGTTGTTCCTCTTTATTTGATGTTTTAAAGAACGGGATCTTTACTGGCAAAATAAATTGCTACAGTGCCAATGACGATGAGTTTGCCCAAAAATTTTCTGTAGATGAAATTAAAAAACGCATGGTTAAAATTGATACAAGTATTTTTTACGAAACAAATGAGCGGGGAGAGGAGCATGAAATAAAAACAATTATTAATGATACCGTAGGTTCTGCAGATATTCTGCAATATTGGGTTAAAGAAGTTTTCTTTTTTGATTCTAAACGCTCTGTGCTGGATGTGCGAATAATTGGTATTTGCCCTGTAAAGTATGATCGTGATAAAGAAATGTACATTCCTTTATTTTGGGTTTATTTTAATGAAATAAGACCTGTTTTAAGCGCAGCCGTATCTATCAATGATAAAAACGATAAAGAAAGAAGAAATTTTGATGAACTTTTTATGAAAAGAAAATTTCACTCTTTCATTTACAAGGAGGGGAATGTTTATGACCGCTCAATTGGTTCCTATGCAAAGGGAATGGACGCATTGCTGGAGTCTGATAAAATTACCAATCAGTTACGTAACCTGGAATGTGATCTGTGGCAGAATTGATTTTCCGTTTTTCTTAACCAAAATAGAAACAATAGAGCACATAGAAAATATCTCTATTGTGTTCTATGTTTCTATTGTGGTTTTTATTTTTTGGCAATTAAACTAATCTCTGTCTCTTTACAAGATACGAATAGAGCACCTGAAAAAAACCGCGGTTAATGTCTGCCTCCACAAAATCAATTCCGAACTGGCCGCATTTTAATTTTAATTCTGCGGTGTACTCTGAAATGTTTGTGAGGTAACTTTCTTTTATATCTGTTGGATTTATTTTCAGTTCCTCGCCGGTTTCCATATCAATGAAACGGTAAGGGCGGTTCTCAAAATTAAAATCAAGTTCTTTTAATTTATCGGTAACGTGAAATAAAATTACTTCGTGTTTTTTGTGTTTAAGATGTTGCAGTGCAGAGAATAAACTTTCGCGGTCAGTACCACTGTCAAACATATCACTAAAGATCATTACCAGCGAGCGTTTGTTTATCATTTCTGCAATCTGGTGCAGTGCTTCAATGGCATTGGTGCTGCGCTTATCTTCTGGTTTATGAATCTGCATCATAGACTCAAGCTCGTTAAAAAGAAGTTTTAAATGCACAACGCTTGAACGTGCAGGATAATGTTTTTCTATTTTGTCAGAAAAAGTACTCAGGCCAATTGCATCGCGCTGCCGTTTCAATAATTCTGTAAGCGCAGCGGCCGCATAAATAGAAAAATTTATTTTGTTGTTCTGTTCCTTTTCTTTTTTCCCTTCTTCAAACGGAAAATACATTGACGAAGAATGATCTATGATGATCTGGCAACGCAGGTTGGTTTCTTCTTCGTAGCGCTTTATAAAAAGTTTGTCGCTGCGTGCATACAGTTTCCAGTCAATATGCTTCGTACTCTCACCTGTATTATAGAGCCTGTGTTCTGCAAACTCAACAGAAAAACCGTGAAAAGGA
>JACMLS010000937.1 GCA_014379485.1 Bacteroidia bacterium
ACTGCTTTTAATTCTATTATTTTTTGCAATAGGATTCAAAGCCGCCTCTTCTGTTAAATTTTTTAATCAACAAAAAATTGCATTTCAGCAAAAACGCTGTCTTCAGCAATCTTCCCGGATTAAAAAAAGCGCTTATGTCTGTACCAATGGGTTGTAATGTAACTGTTGATTTTTCTAATGCAAAAATGGTAGACCAAACCACGCCAGAGACCTTAAAAGCAATTAAAGATAACCTGGCAAATGAAGGCGGCTCTATGGTAAATGAAGGTCTGCATTCGCACAGAGCAATGCCACATGACGAAACATCAACAAGAGTTAAAAAAACGTATAACTGAAAAAGTTTAGCTATGTATATTAAAAAGAAAAGTAGAATTGCGGGACTGAGCTTCCTGATCGTTTCAGGCCTTTGTGCACAACAAGTTGCTGATACGAGTAAAAAAATTGTGCCCGATAAAACCGCTTTAAAATTCAATATCAGTGCAGACGGAAATCATTACTTCCAGGTAACTTTTTTAAATCAAACCTGGCTTAGATATAACGAAAGTAATGATGGCACTACCCAGTTTGGAAAAGTTGCCCCCTCTACCTTTGATATTGGTTTAAGAAGAACACGTATGCAAATGTTCGGGCAGATTACTGACCGTACTTTTCTTTATTTTCAGTTCGGACAAAATAATTTTAATTCGGCTTATACAAATACTGCGGGTAACAGAAAGTTCGCTGCATTTTTTCATGATGCCTTGTGCGAATTTAAAACCTCAAAAGATCCTAAGAATAATTGCCTGAAATTAGGCGCAGGTTTAACTGCTACCAATGGCCTTTCCAGGTTCTCTCAACCTTCCATAGGTTCTATTATGACTTTGGATGTTCCTGTTTTTTTGCAGTACTCCGTAGACCAGATAGATCAGTTTGACAGAAGACTTGCTGTGTATGCAAGAGGACAAATAAAAAAACTGGATTACCGGTTTTATATGTCTAATCCTTTTCCCATCTCATCTAACGGCACAACGCCGCCTGCAATAAGTAAAAACGCGTCTTTTGTAAACGCGGGTGCAATTATTAATGGAAAGGGGCCCGGAATAAATAATCAATACGGTACTTATCTTGCCTGGAACTTTTTTGAAGTGGAGCCGCACACAACACCTTACATGGCAGGAACATTTTTGGGAACAAAAAAGATCTGGAATATTGCTGTAGGTGGTGTGTATCAAAAATCAGCAACATGGTATTTGTCTCCTGATACAGCCGGTGTTTATAAAGACACGAGTTATGCAGACATGCTTCATTTCAGCATTGAAACTTTTTTGGATATGCCTTTAAATAAAGAGAAAGGAACTGCAGTTAGTGCCTTTGCCGGATATTATAATACCAACTACGGCCCAAATTATTTGCGTTACAACGGGCTTATGAATCCGGCAACAGGATCTACCGCAACAAATCTTGTTTCATCTGCGGCGTTCGGAAATTCAATACCAATGTTTGGGACCGGGCAGGTAATGTATGCACAGTTCGGATTTTTATTACCTAAGAAATTGCTGGGAGAAGGTAACGGACAACTGATGCCTTTTGCAAGTGCAACTTATGCAGATTATGAGGCCATGCAGCATAAATCAATGCTGATGATTGATGTGGGTATGAACTGGTTTATTAAAGGTCACAATTCAAAAATTTCTGTCGACTATCAGAACAGACCAACTTTTTATAAAGACATAAATGGAAATGTACAAAACGGAAGCCGTAAAAGTTGTTTGATCTTACAATACCAGATTTTTATTTAGCGTATATATTTTTTAGTTTTATTTTTTGAATTTGACAATTATTAATTTGTAACTGTAACGTTAGGGGCATTTCGTAAGAGAGTTTTTTTGGTAGTATAAGTATAGAGTATAAGTATAAGGGATTTTATTTTGTGATAGTTCGACCTTATACTTATACTTATACTTTATACTCTATACTTGCAGCATTGTATCAGCACTAACGCCCAAAACGCCTAAAAAAAGTTAATTTATCGGGTTTTTTTATTGACTGGGCTATAACGGAAAAAAGTTGTGTGATTTTTGCTTAACTTTTTCTGATGATTTCTGCCCGGAATAAAATAGCCTTTCTGTTTGTGTGCTCAGTTTTTTTTTCGTGGGCACATAATAGTCCCGCAAAATTTTACCGGCCGGCAAGAAAGTTTTCTAATTCCTTTGGACTTTTTACAAATTATAATCTGCATTTTTTAGGCAGGGAGCAAACAGGTCATTTGATCAATCATTCCTACAAAGCCAAAAACGATCTTGCATTAGGTTTGGTTTACACAAAAACTTTTAATGACAATTCGTTTTATTCTATTGGTTGTTCTTATAATCAGTTGAATTTTGAGGAGAGTTATAAGGGATATTTTTCGACACCGTTGTTGTATAATGAACTCAAAATAAATTATCGCTTAAATGGTGTAGGTGTTCCGCTTTCTGCTGGATTTGGTTTGCGAAGCCGCAGATATTATCCGTTTATTTTAAAATTAAATTACACACCGGTATTTTTTAATAATCTTAATTCTTCCTGGGGGTATTCCGGAGACGTGGCAGATCTGAATCCAGATGGTTACAATTTTATTAAAAGCGTTTTTGATTTTAAATCCATCAGGCAACAGGTTTCAATTGGCCTTGTATCGCAATTGAATTTTGATTATTCGGTTATAATGATAGAACCGCAGATTGGTTTTATGTTTTCGCCCGAAAAAAAGCCCGATACAAAATTCACTTACAACCCAATAACGGTGGGCATAAGAGTTTCTTATGAATTCAAAGAACTGTTTTCTCCCATTGTCAATACCTGGAGAGAGAACCGGAATAACCGCAATGAAGAAAAAAGAAAGAAACTCGAAGAAAAGAAAAAACAATTAGAAGAGAAGTTAAAAAACGAATTAAATACCAAATAAAATATTCCGGAATAAGAGTTGGGACTTTTTTCCGAAACTAAAAAAGAGAAACATGAAAAAAGTAATTTTTGCAACCGTTTTTGCCTTGGCGGGCATTTTATGCAGTAATTCATTTGCGCAGGAAGCTCATCACGGAGCTTTGGGCGATGGCGGCAGTATTTATTTGCGCGCCGATCCCGTTAATAAATTTTTTCTTGAAAATACCGATAACCAGGACCTGGCCTTGTATTTTCATTTACAAGGTTTAAAAAAAGAACTTGGAAACTCAAAACGCGCCCCTTACAACCTGAGTATTGTAATTGATAAAAGCGGAAGCATGCAGGGCGATAAAATTGAGAATGTGAAAAAAGCAGTTAACTACGTTATCAATCAGCTTACCGCTGAAGATTATCTTTCTGTTGTAACGTATGATAACGGAGTTCAAATATTGTTTGAATCGCAAAAAGTTGAGAGTAAAGATAAACTCACTGGCAAAATTTCTTCTATTGTTGCCGATGGCGGAACAAATCTTGAGGGAGGAATGAAAAAAGGATTTGAACTTGCCAGGGAGAATAAAGTTTCTCATAAAGCAAATGATTTTATAAACCGTGTTTTTTTATTGAGCGACGGGCAGGCAAATGTTGGCGAAACAAATTCTGATGTTTTAGCCAACTGGTGTAAAAGTTATTTTTCTGAAAATTCTATTTCGCTTTCTTCTTTTGGTGTCGGAACAGATTATAACGAAGATCTTATGTCTAAACTGGCCTCAAACGCCGGCGGAATGTATTATTTTATAAGTGATCCTGAAAAGATCACTACCATTTTTCAGCAGGAAATGAATGGGGCAAGTCTTGTTGTAGGAAAAAATGTTGTGCTTGAAATTGATATTCCCGAAGACAAAGCAGACCTTGTAAAAGTATACCAGTTAGGTTACGAAAAAAAGAACGGAAAAGTTATTGTTCACTTCAACGATATTTTTTCTGAAGAGCAAAAATCTGTGGTAGTGAGATTTAAACTTTTTCAAAAAACAAGCGCACCCATTCATTTCAAATGCCGTTTGGTTTACCGCAATGCCAACAATGAACCGGCAACAGATGTAAAAGACGAACGTAAAATTATTCTCGATCCGGTTCCCAATAAAGATCAGCTTGCGATTGGTTTATCCAAACAAAGTTCAGAAGGATATACTTTGCAGGTTTGCAGCGAAATGTATGAAGATGCAGTTAAACTGGCAGATGTGGGTAAATACGAAGAGTCTGCAAAAATGGTTAAAGATGCAATGGATCTTATGGATCTGCACTTCAAAAAATTCGGTGAACATCCGTTTTTAAAAGAAGTTTATACTGATCTTTCTGAATATGCTGCTACTATTAAGGACATGAAGAATATGAGCAATGAGGACAGAAAGTACTCTGTAAAAAATCATAAATTTTCGAGTTTCAAAAAGAGAACAAGAGCTAAATTTTAAATCCGTTATTCTTTCTTTATTATCTTTGATCTGTTAAAAAATCTTTTTATGAAAAAAATAGTTGTTTGTTTAGTGCTGCTGGTTTCTGTGTTTCGTTCATTCGGACAAGATGATATTTATGTATATCAGAACGGCTTTTCTGACCCTTACTTTTATTTTTCTGAAGTAGATGAAAGTTCAGGAAAGATCTGGTGTAAGAATGGAAAATATCATATGGAGTACAATGATACATCAGGCGGTACATGGCGCCAGACAAGTTTTGTTTGTTTCAATCCTAAAGAAGATTATACAATAGAAACAAGTGTAAACCTGCTGACTTATCAGAAAGAAAATGCTTACGGCCTTGCGTTCGGATATAAAGATCTTAAGAACACAAATTATTTTATAATAGACGCAAAAGGAAAATTCAGGGTTTATAAAGTAGAGAATGATAAAACAATTACGATCAAAGCCTGGAAATCCAGTACAGCTATAAAGTCGCCGGGTAATTACAACAATCTTAAAGTTAAAAGAAAAGGCGATCGTTATTACTTTTTTATTAATGATGTAGAGGTGGCGAATACAGACAGCGTTAAAATTTTTGAAAGTAAGCTTGGTTTTTTTATTGAAGGAAAAGCCTCTCTTGAAGCAGATTTTTTAAATGTAATGCAAAAGAAAGGAGCAATTAATCTGGTAGAAAATTATAATAAATTCGGAGATAAAGAACACTTCGGCCCCGAAATCAATTCAACGTACGGGGAAAAACATCCGGTAATTTCTCCTGACGGAAAGCATTTGTATGTGAACAGAGAAGATCATCCGGGCAATGTAGGCGGACCTAAGGAAGATGTGTGGGTGTCTGACCTCGAAGGTGAAAAGTGGGGAGACCTGAAAAATTTAGGATGGCCCATTAATAACAAAGACTTTAATTACGTTGCCGGAATTTCTGCAGATAATTCTGTTCTGTTATTAGGAAACGTTTACAGCGATGATCTTTTGTCTATGAAAGAAGGATTTTCTATTGCTTACAAAACAAAAAACGGCTGGTCTACACCCAAAGGAATTAAAATAAAAAATTATTACAACAATAATAAATACAACGGCGCCTGCATCAGCGCCGATAAAAAAGTAATTATTATTACTGTAGAGCGCGAAGATTCTTACGGAGAAAAAGATCTGTACGTGTGTTTTAAAAATGCAGACAGTACATGGACCGAGCCAATGAATATGGGCTCAGTTGTAAATTCATGGGCCGCAGAATTCGGGCCTTACCTTGCACCAGATGGAAAAACATTATACTTCGCAAGTTTCGGACATCCCGGTTATGGTGAGGCAGATCTTTTTGTTGCAAAACGTTTAGATGATTCCTGGAAAAAATGGTCCGTTCCGCAAAACCTCGGGCCCAAAGTAAATACAAAATACTGGGACGGATATTTTTCTATTGCAGCCAAAGGAGATTACGCGTACATTTCTTCTACAGAACATGGCAGAATTGACCTGGATGCCTATAGAATAAAATTACCTAAGAAAGAAACCAAAGAAGAACTTTTTTTGGTGCATGGTAAAGTGATCAACGATAAAACAAAAAATCCTCTTGGTTCACAAATGAAATTAGTGGAGTCAGGAACCGGAAAAATAATTCAGACTTTTGAATCTCATGATGAAACCGGAGATTATACTGTGATCATTAACACGCCCGGTAAATATGATATTGCAAGTTTTCATGCAGGCTTTATTTCCATTCACAAATCAATTGTTATTCCTGAAATAAAAGAATACAAAGATATGACGGTTGATCTTGCCCTTACGCCAATTGAAACAGGGCAAACAATTGTTTTAAAGAATATTTTCTTCACTCCAAACGAATTTACTTTGCTCGACGAAAGTTTTAATGAATTGAACAAACTCGTTAATATCATGAAAGAAAATCCCACTTTAAAAATTCAGGTGGCTGGCCATACAAGCAGAAACAACGAGGGAGAAAAGTTTAATGAAGAGTTAAGCTCTAACCGTGCGCTTGCAGTAAAAAATTACCTCATTAAAAACGGTATTGCAGAGGGTCGGGTTTCAAATATTGGCTACGGTTATTCAAAGCCTCTTTATCTTGAAGTAAGTGCAGAACAACAGGCTTTGAACAGGAGAGTGGAGTTTACTATTCTTAGTAAGTAGATTTTTTCAGAGAAAAGAGTTTGCTTGATTGATTTGTTTCATCTACTCAACACTATTGCCTATTGCCCTTTCCCTATTGCCTACTCTTTAAACTTCAGCATATAATGCAAACCAACACTTTCCTTTCTCTGCTTTGCATGTTTAATAATTAAATACCCAATGCAAATTAAATTTCTCAGCTCGCACAACCTTGGAGAAATGGTTGTTTTTTCATAAAGCGCTTCGTTTTCCTGATATAAAATTTCCAAACGGTCAAAGGCGCGTTTCAATCGTAATTCAGAGCGCACAATGCCCACGTAATTGCTCATGATCTGCTGCACTTCTCTTAAGCTTTGTGTTATTAAGATCATTTCTTCGGGGTGCTCTGTTCCTTCTGCATCCCAATCCGGAATTTTTTCGTTGAAAGAATTATTCTGCATTTCAGCAATGGAATCGGCGGCGGCGTGGTGCGCATACACCAATCCTTCCAACAAAGAATTACTTGCCAAACGATTTGCTCCGTGTAAACCTGTGCAGGTACATTCTCCGATAGCAAATAATTTTTCAATAGTACTTCTTCCGGTTTTGTCTACAATAATTCCACCACACAAATAATGTTGTGCGGGTACAACCGGAATTTTTTTAATGAAAGGATCAATTCCCAAACTCATACATTTATTATAAATATTTGGAAAATGATCTATAAAACCTTTTCTGTCTAAATGCCGGCAATCCAGTTCAACATAATCGTGTCCGTGCAATTTCATTTCGTTGTCAATGGCGCGCGCAACAATATCTCTGGGCGCAAGGCAACCGCGCTCGTCGTATTTTTGCATGAACTCTTTTCCATCAATTGTTTTGAGCACAGCACCAAATCCGCGTACAGCTTCAGAAATTAAATAACTCGGATGCTCGCCCGGATTGTATAATGAAGTTGGATGAAACTGTACAAACTCCATATCTTTTACATGACCTTTTGCACGGTACACCATTGCAATTCCGTCTCCGGTAGAAACTTTCGGGTTGGTGGTGGTAACATAAACATGTCCCGCACCACCTGTTGCCATGCAAGTTACTTTTGCAAGTATGGTTTCAATTTTATTTGTTTTTGCATCCAGCACATAAGCTCCGTAACATTTAATGTCGGGCGTTTTACTGTTTACAATTTCGCCTAAATGATGCTGGGTTAAAATGTCAATTGCAAAATGATGATCGAGAATGGTAATGTTTGGATGTTTGTACACTTTGGCAAGCAAGGCGCGTTCAATTTCAAAACCTGTATTGTCTTTATGATGTAAAACCCTGTGTTCGCTATGGCCGCCTTCTCTGGCAAGGTCATATTCTCCTTTTTTATTTTTGTCGAAATTGGCACCCCATTCAATCAGTTCCTTTACTTTTTCTGTCGATTCAGTGATCACCATTCGCACCACTTCCTCATCGCATAAACCTGCGCCTGCAATTAATGTGTCGTTAATATGTTTTTCGTGCGAATCGGGTTCGTACATTACAGCCGCAATACCGCCTTGTGCGTATTTTGTATTGCTTTCATCTTCACTCGCTTTTGTTACAATGAACACGCTTCCCTTATCTGCCACTTTTAAAGCGTAGGTAAGGCCTGCAATTCCGCTGCCTATTATCAGAAAATCAACTCTCCTTTTCAATTTTTAAGTGTAAATTTGTAGTAGATTTTAATTTGAAATTTAAAGTTTAATTAGTGATCCCGATAGCTATCGGGACTGTGGCTATAAATCTACTACTAAGATACTGAAATGCAAAACAACGACATACCCTGGGAATTTTACGTAGAAGGAACGCCGAACCCTGAAACAATGAAATTTGTTGCCAGTAAACTCATTATTGAAAATGGGGGCACTGCAAATTACCTGAACATTACAGAAACCAAACAGGCCCCACTCATTCAAAAACTTTTCGAATTTCCATTTACAAAAGCGGTTTTTGTATCCGGAAATTATCTCACCATTACCAAACACAATTTCATTAACTGGGAAGATGTTTTTATTGAAGTGAAGAATTTTCTTACGGATTACACGCGTTCAGGAAAACCCCTTATCAACGATCTTCCTAAAAAAGATGTGCCGGTTGATAATGAGTTTAAAGAAACCAAAACCGTTTACACAGAACACGCCATTCCTAAAAACGAAGTAGAAGCAAAGATCATTGAAACGCTCGAAAACTATATTCGCCCCGCTGTTGAGCAGGATGGTGGCCTGATCACTTTTAAATCTTTTGAAGACGGCGTTGTAACCGTTCAGATGCGTGGCGCCTGCAGTGGTTGCCCAAGCAGCACCATGACTTTAAAAGCGGGTATAGAAGCTTTATTGAAAAGATTGCTTCCTGAACAAGTGAAAGAAGTGGTGAGCGAAGCGCTTTAAATCTCCTGGTTTTCTTAATAATGCATTTTGCATTATACATTTTGCATTATACTTTTTGTTGTGTATCTTTGGGGAATGAATGAGTACAATCCCTTTCCAATTTCCGGTTATCATGGTCCTGAATTGTTTTGTGATAGGGAAAAGGAGACCGCTAAACTAATTACCCATATTAAGAACGGGATTAACTCTACACTTATTTCTACACGGAGAATGGGCAAAACAGGCCTTATTTACCATGTATTTGATTCATTAAAAAAAAGGCGGGATGTGGAATGTATTTATGTTGATATTTTTGGCACTCAGAATATTAAGCAATTGACTAACAGTCTGGGTACAGCAATTATGAGGGCAATTCCAGAAAAGAAAAGTATTGGTAAAAAATTTGTAGAGTATATTAAAGGATTTAAGCCAACCATAAGTTTTGATGGAATAACAGGTGAACCGGAAGTAAGTATTGATTTTTCAAGTCCTGAACAGGCACAGCATTCTCTCGCGTCGTTATTCTCTTTTCTTGAACAACAAAATATAACTGTGGTTGTTGCCATAGATGAGTTTCAGCAGGTAACAGAGTATCCGGAAAAAAACACAGAGGCAATTCTAAGAACAATTATTCAGCCTTTAAAGAATGTAAGATTCATTTTCAGCGGAAGTGGTGAGCATATTTTAACGGAAATGTTTAATAGTTATAAAAGACCTTTTTTTTCCAGTACGCAGGTGGTTTCATTAAAAGAGATTGAATCTGAAGTATACATGAATTTTATTCTGAAAACTCTTGCAGCGCACAAAAGAAAAATTAACAGGGTAGCTCTTGAGTACATTACAACCTGGACAAGGTTACATACTTATTATACACAAACTTTTTGCAACCGGATTTTTTATTCCGGTATTAAAAATATTGGTCTTGAGGAGGTAAAAACGTTAGGTCTTGATTTGTTGAATGATCAGGAATCAGTTTTTTATCAATACAGAAACCTTTTAACTGCAAATCAATGGCAATTATTAAATGCGATTGCAAAAGAGGATAGGGTATTTCAGCCTAATTCAAAAGATTTTATTAAAAAATACGATTTGGGCTCACAGGGAAATGTACAAAGAGCCCTCGAAGCCTTGCTTACGAAAGATATGGTTTTCAAAGGAAGAAATGAGAATGAAAATTTTTACAGAGTAAGTGATTGTTTTTTGGCAAGATGGTTGGAAAGACATTAGCCTTTTGAAATTCTTCAAAATAGATTCTTCTGAATAATTTTTTCTGCAACTCTTTCTCCGTCCATTGCGGCGCTTACAATTCCTCCGGCGTAACCGGCTCCTTCGCCGCAAGGGTATAATCCTTTTATTTCAACATGCTCACAGGTTTCTGCATCGCGCGGAATGCGGACAGGTGTAGAGGTACGCGATTCAACGCCCACCAAAACTGCTTCGTTGGTATAATATCCGCGCATTTTTTTTCCGAATTCTTTTAAACCTTCGCGCAAAGAATCTGCAATAAGATCTCCTAGTACGTTTTGTAATTGCACAGAAGTAATTCCGGGTAAATAAGAACAATCAGGAAGTGAGTTGCTGTGTTTTTTATTTACAAAATCAACTAAACGTTGTGCGGGTGCAGTTTGTGTTTTTCCTCCGTTTATCCATGCATTCTTCTCAAGCTCCTGCTGAAATCTTAATCCGCTTAAAGCTTTTTCTTTTTCAAATTTTTTAAAATCATTTAAATCAAGACCAACAACAATTCCGCTGTTGGCATAAGGGTTATTTCTTTTGGATGGACTCCAGCCGTTGGTAACAACTTCTTGCTGTGCGGTGGCACAAGGCGCAATAATTCCGCCGGGGCACATGCAAAAAGAATAAACGCCTTTGCCTTTTACCTGGTGTACCATGCTGTAAGAAGAGGCGGGTAGTAGTTCTCTTATTTTTTCTGTTTCTTCTTTTGTTCTGCAATGGTATTGTGCGCTGTCAATAATTTCCTGCGGGTGTTCAATGCGTACACCCATTGCAAAAGGTTTTGCTTCAATAAAAATATTTTTTTTCTGTAGCAATTCGTAAATGTCTCTGGCGCTGTGGCCGGTGGCAAGAATTAAATTTTTTGTGCTGATCTTTTTTGTTTCTCCGTTTTTAAGATCAAGAATTTCTATTACAGAAATTTCTTTGTTTTCAATCTCAAGATCCGTTAATTTATGTTCGAAAAGAATTTCGCCACCGTGTTTTAAAATTGTTTCGCGCATTTTTTCTATAATGCCGGGTAGTTTATTGGTGCCAATGTGTGGGTGCGCATCTACCATGATCTCTGAACTTGCGCCATGAAAAATAAAAATGCGCAAAATTCTGTTTATGTCTCCGCGCTTATTACTGCGTGTATATAATTTTCCGTCAGAATAAGTTCCTGCGCCGCCTTCGCCAAAACAATAATTGCTTTCCGGGTTTACAATATGATCTTTGTTTATTGCGGCAAGATCTCTTCTCCTGTCTTTAACCGTTTTTCCTCTTTCAATAATGATAGGTTTAATTCCGCTTTCCAAAAAACGTAGTGCGGCAAACAATCCAGCCGGACCAGCGCCAATGATCACAGCGCTTTGTTTTCCCTCAACATCTTTATAGAACATTGAAAAATCTTCCTCTTCCGGAATTTCATCAATAAAAATTTTAAGGGTAAGATTTATTTTAATGCTTCTGCCCCTTGCATCAACAGATCTTTTTAAAAGCCTGAAGAAGAATTTTTTTTCGGGAGACAAAGAAAGCGCATCAGCAATTTCTTCTTTTAGTAATTGTTCATTAGCTGCCACTGCCGCTGAAGTGGAAAGCCGGAGTTCTTGTTGCATATGGCAAAGTTAATGAATCCGCGGGATAATCTTTTCGCGCGGAGTTTACCGTTGGTTGGAAGGATGGAAGATTGGAAGAGTGGGGAGCGCCACGCAACCTTCCAATCTTCCATTCTTCCAACCAAAACGAATCGCCTTTGATAATATTAACAACAAAAATTCCGTAAGAGCGTATTTATTCTTCTGCCTTGCATTTCGCCCCAAAACCGGACCGTTTGCCCCTCCCCTTTGCCAATTGCCCCAAAAACCGGCTGCTTGCCCCTCTTTTCTGCGGGACATTTTTGAAGCCGCGTTCTTTGTCCCATCAAAATTTTTACATCATGCTCGAACTACTCGATAAAATCAATCTCTACACCCACATCATTGCCGGAACCTCCACTTTGATCACTGGTCCCATTGCCATTTTCTACAATTTCCGCGACGTGCGTAAGCACCGCATCGTAGGTAAGCTGTTTTTCTATGCCATGCT
>JACMLS010000938.1 GCA_014379485.1 Bacteroidia bacterium
AAAACCAAAAGGACCTGTTTCCGATTGTTTCAGCGTAAAAACAAAGCAAAATTTAGGCTATCTTTACCCTATGAAATTGCACAGGTCCGTTTTTATTCTCTCCCTGTTTTTGATTACCTTAAATTCTTTCTCGCAGGAAGAAGGGGCATCGTTTTTCATCAGACCCACAATTGGTTTGGTGGGGTCGCAAATAGACGGCGATCAGCTTGCCGGATATAGGAAGGCAGGCGCATTAGCAGGTGCTATGGTAGGCAGAAATTTTACTGATAAGTTTACTGCCTCTTTTGGTTTATTGTTTATTCAAAAAGGTGCAAGAAAAAATGCCAATGTTGAAGCCGGAGACTATCTTACCTACAGGCTCAACATTAATTATATTGATGTACCTTTTCAGTTTACAAAAAAATTCAGGGCGCTTGATCTTTATGCCGGCGTAACCTACTCCCAATTGATCAGTCATAAAGAATCATCTACTGATTTTGGTTTTTATAACAGCGCAAATAAAATACATAGTTTTGACCTTGGCTGGATGCTTGGGGCTGAAAGAAAACTTCCTAACGACTGGTATTTTGGAATAAGATTTAATTATTCAATAATTCCGATGAGAGATTTTTTTAAAAGTCCCGCGCAACCAGAATTACTATATTATAATATCTGGGGCACCATGTTCAGACGTGGCTTTTACAATAATCTGCTGATCTTTTATTTCAGTAAAGAAATTAATCCCCGCAAAAAAAGTGAGTAAGCCTAAGAATAAAATTGTTGTGGCAGTTACAGGAGCCAGCGGAAGTATTTACGCCAAGGTTCTTCTTCAAAAACTTTCTCTGTTAAAAGACCAGGTAGATGCCTGCGGACTGATAATGAGCGATAACGCCAAATTAGTGTGGGAACATGAACTGGGCAACCGCGATTTTGAAAAAACAACATTTAATCTTTATCAGAAAAATGATTTTTCGGCCCCTTTTGCAAGCGGATCGGCCAAATATAACATTATGATCATTTGTCCCTGCAGCATGGGTACGCTGGCACGCATTGCAAGCGGAATTTCAAACGATCTTACCACGCGTGCTGCAGATGTTATACTGAAAGAACGCAGAAAATTATTGCTCCTGGTGCGCGATACACCGCTCAGTCTTATTCACATCAACAACATGAAAACCATTACCGAAGCAGGCGGAATAATTTGCCCTGCCAGCCCCTCTTTTTACAGCAACCCAAAAACTTTTGAAGAACTTGCAGCTACTGTTACAGACCGCGTACTTGACCTTGCCGGTTTTGAGTTAGATAGTTTTCGCTGGGGAGAAAAACAGTCTGAACAGCACTAAAACAAAAAGCCTTTTGCCTTGTTTGCCGCGAATGACTTGAATCTCTGCAAATGATTTTCTCTGACCACAGATTTGCGAAAATTTGTGCCATTCGCGGCTAAAAAATGTAGAAATCCATACTTCATGAGCCGGATCATTTTTCGGACACTTTGTTAACCTGTATCTTTGAAAAAAAAATCTGAGTTCGTATTCTTAAGAGATTCTAAATTCTAACTTTGGTTTTTTACATAGCGTGTGAAAAAAATACAGGAGTATCTATATAAAAATTTTGCGCTTGACCTGCGTTCCATTGCACTGATGCGAATGGCGCTTGCTCTCGTCTTAATGACCGACCTCATTATCCGCAGTACTTCTTTGATGGCGCATTATACAGACGAAGGTGTACTTCCGCTAAGCACTCTATACACTTCTAACTGGAATCCAAGTTTTTTTTCTGTCTATTGCATGAGTACCGGCTGGAAAATAATTGCCCTTTTATTTATTATTAATTTTA
>JACMLS010000939.1 GCA_014379485.1 Bacteroidia bacterium
CGAAGCCAGGAAAGATAAACGTCTGTTTTTTCTTCTTCAGAAAGTTTAGAATGAATCGAAGTTGAACTGCGAATCCTTTCTGTAAGTTCATACATACACAAAGCAGCGCACACAGAAATATTGAAACTCTCGGTAAATCCGTACATCGGAATTTTTACGTAAGCGTCCGCCATTTCAAAAACGTCTTTTGAAATTCCTTCTTTTTCTGTGCCAAATACTAGCGCGAACTTAGTGTCAATGGGTAATTCTTTTAACGTACAATCTTTTTCGTGTGGCGTAGTGGCCACAATTTTAAATCCTTTTTCTTTTAACGAAGACAAACAATTTTTTGTGTTGTTCTCCTCGCCACGATAAAAATGTTTTGTTACCCAGTTGCCAGAGCCAAGCGCAATGTCTTCGTTCTCTTTGTATTTGTTGCGGTTTTCTATGATGTGTACGTTCTGTACCCCAAAACAATCTGCGCTGCGCATTACCGCGCTTGCATTGTGGGGCTGATATATATCTTCCAACACAATGTGCATATGATCGATGCGCTTAGCTAAAACCTCATCAAAACGTTTAATGCGGTTTTCTGTAGCGAATTGTTTTAAGTATTCTATCAGTTTTATTTTTTCGGGAGTGTTCATTTCAGCTACAATAAATTTCTTTCAGAAATCTTATTTGGATCCTGCCTCGTATGAAATTCATCCGTTACAATCAGATCTCTCTTGGTAAAATGATAAATGATTTTGTATCGCATAATTATAAAATACTGGCTTCCATCTTCGGTCAACACAGGTTCTGGTGGAAATGAAAATGGTTGAACTGAGGCCTTTTTTAATTGATCCGACACGAGACTTGAAAAATTACTTGCTGTTTTCTCGGAGCCAGATCGTTCACGAATGTTCTCAAAGGCATTATCAAAAGCACGGAATCCAAAAGATGAAAATGAAATTCTAAGCGCAGAACTCATTTAATCTTGTATTTTTTTTTGAAAGCGCTAAAAGAAACAAGTTTCCCTTCTTTAATATCTTTTTTGGATTTAGCGTGTCTTGCCAGGAGTTCCTCTTTTGTAAATGGAGTGAATTCCTGCTCATAATTTGAACGCGTTTTATTCAGTATTGCGTAAACAATTTCCAATATTTCATTATCCTCTACTACATCCACTACTTTGTGGATCTCTTTTCTCAATGCAGAAGTTTTCATCTCTAAAAAATTTAATTTGTCTAATCAAAATTAATGAAAGAAATACGGATTTACAAACCGGTTTTTTTACAGAACGCGGATGACGAGGATTGAGCTGTCCCGATAGCTATCGGGATAGTGGCCCTTAGTGTTCTCAGTGGTGAAAAAAGAATTTAAATCAACATCCCCGCAATCGTAGCCGAAAGATAAGAAGCAAGCGTACCACACACCAAAGCTTTAAGTCCCAACTTTGCAAGATCTGCTCTGCGTTCTGGCGCCAGTGCTCCAATGCCTCCAATCTGCATTCCAACAGAACTGAAATTGGCAAAACCACAAATAGCGAAACTGGTAATGAGCGTTCCTTTTTCGCTTAATGGCTTTGCAAGCTTATGCGTTAAAGTATCAAAGGCAACAAATTCATTAATAGTTATTTTTTGACCCATAATGGTTGCGGCCTGTTGCACATCTTCAGATGGAACTCCCATACACCAGGCCATTGGATAAAATATTTTTCCAAAGATCCAGTCGAGCGAAAGTGTCTGATGATCACCGATCGGAATTTTTCCGAGACAATAATTTACAAAAGCTATCAGTGCAATAAAACCAATTAACATTGCAATTACGTTGATAGAAATTTTCATTCCGTCTGAAGCAC
>JACMLS010000940.1 GCA_014379485.1 Bacteroidia bacterium
ATCGGATAGTAAGATATTTCTGACCAAAAATCTACAGGTGAACTACTATATTCAATTTCTGTAAACGCCTCTCCGGCAAATGCACGCTCATAAGAGCTTTTAAAATGTTTTAATTGTTCATCTGAAAATCCTTCGCTAAAAACATTGCTGCCCTTTGCAATTACTTTGCCTGACATGTACTTAACCATTTCATCAAACTGAAAATTGGATGTAATTAAATTAAAATCCCTGTCAACACTCCACATAAGATCTTTGGTGTTATTGATGAGTGCATTAAGGTTATTGCTGTTAAACTCCTGCTGTTTCTCTGCCATTTTTCTTTCAGAAATATCTCTGAAATTGGCTACAATTGCGTGTATGCCGGGTTCGTGCAGCAAATTGGTAATTGAACCTTCGCACCAGATCCATGTACCGTTTTTATGTTTTAAACGGCGTTGAAAATCAATGGATTTTCCGGGAGTTTCTGCCAGCTTCATTCTTGTTTCAGCAAATTCAATTGTATCATCCGGATGAATGAAATCAAAGGCAAATGCTTGCGGAATTTCCTTATAAGAATAACCAAACAATTTTATTATAGAGGGGCTGCTATACAATATTTTTCCATTTTTGGCAGAAAGTGTTATCATATCTGCACCCTTTTCAATCATGGTGCGAAAACGTTTCTCGTTATTCACTAACAGCTCTTCTGTCTGTGCATGTTTAATTTCTTTTTCAAAAATGTTGAGGGCAAAAGAAATATCTGAGGTTACTTCCAGCAGCAAAGAAATTTCTTCTGTGTCATAAAAATGTTGTTCTTCTGAACACAAATTAAATGTACCGCTAATATGGCCCGATTTTTTAACAGGTAATACTATGCAGGAACGGATGCAATGCGCTGCGGCAAAATGCTTCCAGTCTTTAAGTTCCAGATCACTCTCAACATCGTTGCAGATGTAATAATTACCGGTGCGTAGTACATGATCTTGCGGCCCGCCGTTTTGGCATGATGCATTCGTAAAATGATCCAGCTCATTCACAGGTATTCCCGAATGGTCAACAACACTTATTGTTTTTTGCTCCGCATCAAAAAAACCAAACCATGCCATTTTAAATTTGCCCGATTCAATAGCTATATTACAGCAATTACGAAAAAGATCTGTTTCATTTTTTACACGAACAATGGTTTGATTAACGTGGCTGATAAAAGCATAAAGACGATTGGCTTTACGTAATTTCTCATCGGTAATTCGTTTTTCTTTTTTTTCTTCAGCTTCCTTTAATGCACGTGTAATTTTTTGAGGTAAAGAAAACAATTTGTCTTTTAATACGTAATCGGTAACGCCGGCCTTAATAAGCGCCACAGCCTTTTCTTCGCCAATGATACCTGACACTATGATAAATGGAATATCAGGATACTTATTTTGCTTGATCTGCAAAGCTGTAAGCCCATCAAATGAAGGAAGCGAATAGTCAGATAAAATCAGATCGGGTCCAAAATCCTGAAGTGCGCGTTCAAATGCTTCTTTCGTTTCAACAAATTCTGCACTAAAAGTCAGTCCGCTTTTTTTTAATTCGCGCAATAGCAAATCTGCATCGTTTTGCTCGTCTTCAAGAATAAGTATTTTTAAATCGTGTTTCATGAATTATGGACTTTAACAGCGCTCTGTGAGCACATTTTTATTCATTTTTCCATTCGTTTGTTTACTTACCGGCAAATATTTATAAATTATCAAATATGCTGATTCAGTATCATCCAATACATGCCAAGTGCTTTTATAGCCTGAAAAAAATTATCGCTGTCAACAGGCTTAACTATATAACTGTTTGCACCCATGGCGTAACATTTTTTTATATCCGGATCTTCTTTAGAGGAGGTAAGAATAACAACCGGAATAGTTTTAAGTTCCTCGTCTGATTTCAATTTTTCAAGCACTTCAATGCCTGAAACTTTTGGCATTTTAAGATCAAGCAAAATAAGCCTTGGCTTTTTCATGATCCTTAGCGAATAAGATTCTCTGCAATAAATAAAATCAAGTGCCTCTGCTCCGTCTTTTACATGGAGTAGTTTGTTTGTTAAACCACTTTTCTTAAGAGCGCGTATGGTAAGTATTGCGTCATCCATACTGTCTTCCGCAAATAAAATTTCAATGTCGTCGTAATTCATGGTTCTTTTTTTAGAGATTATCGTTAGCTGAATTTTTTGGCACTAAAGGCAGGCTGAAATAAAAACATGCACCTTCACCTGGTTTTGCTTCTGCCCAAACCGTTCCGTTATGGCGCTGCACTATTTTTTGCACTATGGCCAGACCAATTCCTGTACCCTCAAACTCTGCACTTGAGTGTAAGCGCTGAAAAACACCGAAAAGTTTATTGTAATATTGCATATCAAATCCGGCCCCATTGTCTTTTATATAATAAACTATTTGCTGATCCTTTTCATAGGCACCAATTTCAACATGGGGTGTTACTTTGTACTTTGAATACTTAACGGCGTTTGAAATTAAATTTGTCCAAACCTGTTTTATCAATGACCGGTCTCCTTTGGCAGCAGGAAGTGCGTTTAATTTAAATTCTGTTTTGATTTCGCTATCTTCAAAAAAAAGCTCTTCTTTTACAGCATCTACCAAAGACATCATATTTATTTCAGAAACTGTTACCTGTTTTCTTCCTAATTTTGAAAATGCCAGCAGATCATCGATCAGGTTTCCCATTTTTTTTGAGTTGAGTAAAATGGTTTTCAGAATTTTTCTTCCATCTTCATCAATTTGTACTCCATAATCTTCTTCCAGGATCTTTGTATAGCCGCTTATTGCTCTTAAGGGAGCGCGCAGATCATGAGAAACAGAATAAGAAAATGCTTCTAATTCTTTATTCACAGCTTCCAGTTGCTCTTCGGTTCTCTTCTGGTCTGTAATATCCAGCGTTACAGACAAAAGGCAGGTTTCACTATCAACTTCGGTAACAAGTACAGAGGTTGAGACCCACCTGATCACACCGCTCAGGGTTCTTACCTGCCCGGTTAAATTAACTGCTATTTTAGATCCCTGTAACTGACGCAGCATTTCATTGCGCTGGTCTTTATCATACCAGATATTTAATTCAGTCCCCGTTTTTCCAATAACATCTTCTTTGTTTGCAAATTCAAACTGGCGCAGAAAAGATTTATTGATATTGATAATTACACCATCGTTGAGGCGGGAAATGGCCAATGCTGCCGGGTTTTGCTCAAACAAACTAAAAAAAAGTTCATTTGATTTTTTTAATTTCTCTTCGCTTTCTATTAATAACTGAATCTTGTTTTCTAATACTTTATTTGAATTTGCTAATTCAGCAGTTCGCACAATAATTTTTTTCTCAAGGTTTTTATTAAGCTCCAGAATTTCCTTTTGCGCTTTTTTTCGTTCTGTTATGTCAATTGAAAGAATAAAGATTCCCTCCGGCACCGGTTGAATGCTGAGTTCAAAGTCTGCTTTAGATCCATCAGGAAAAATAAATTCGCTTTCTAATTGTTCTGCCTTTCTCTCTATCATACATCGTTGTATAACTTCAAAAAAATGTGTATCCTCTATTCCCGGAAATTTTTCAATCAGTGTTAATCCAAGCAACTCTTCTCTTGTGCATTTGCTGTATTTTGCAAGCGTGTGGTTTACATAAGTGTATTTCCAGTTAAAATCATGAATTTGTATTCCTTCCAGCAGATTGTCAAGCGTATTGCGGAATTGCCTCTCACCTTCTCTTAACTTTGCTTCAGTTTCCTTACGTAAAGTAATGTTGCGCGAAATTTTGGAAGCTCCGATAATCGTACCTTTTGCATTTTTGATCGGAGAGATGATAAGTGATACATAGATCAATTTACCATCTTTTCCTATCCTTTCCGTTTCATAATGATCAACTACTTTTCCGCTTCTGATAATATCCATTATCTCATTTTCTTCGTTCTCAAGGTGAGAGGGAATAAGAATTGAAATGCGATTGCCAATCATTTCTGACGAAGTGTAACCGAACACTTTTTCTGCACCGCCGTTCCAGCTGGTTATAATTCCATTAAGGGTTTTACTGATAATGGCATCATCAGAAGAGTTAATGATGCTGGCAAACAGTGCGTGTTCATCTTCAATTTTTCTTCTCATATTCTTTAACTAAAATAGTTGTCAGCAATCTTTTTCATTATTTCTTTTGTAAGTGATTTTGTTATGTAATCAAAAACAAAATTCCACGCTTTTCCTTTTCGTCATTCTTAAAAACAAGTTCTTTGTTTGCAACGATCAGTTCAGCCGCACAATTCTCTTTCTCCTGGATTTGAAAAACAAGTTCTTTGTTGATAAGAACCAACTCGTTTGATTTTCTATTTAACTCTTTACCCCTGCGGGAAATTTATTTTGTTTAATAGTATTCAACAATGCGTAAATTGAGGATTCTGCTCAACAGGTTCTCAATAAATATTACCTGTGAAAGAGTTATTTAACGTCGTCTTTTTAACAATGGCTTTGCTTACCCTTGTTAAAGTACACATTGAATAATAGCAACAAAGGCGTGTACTTTGCATTTCGGATTCATTAGTGTCCACTCACTTTTGATACCGGATTGATTGTTAAATGTAAAGTTGAACAGATTAAATGAGTAAAACGTTTCATAATTTTAAGAAAATGTTATATTTATCAACATTTCTTTTATTAAACGATCAAACTGCTTTTATACCGGACAATAAAGGGGTATGAGATCAAACAGTATCTCATTACGGATAAATGCCGGATTTCCTGAAGTACTCAGAATCTATTTGGTTTTTTATGATTGCAAAGGATCAGAAAATTTTATTTTCCGGATGCAATTTTATCTGTGCTGATTTTGAAAATAAAATGATTGCAATTCAGATGGGAAAAGATACGAATGGTATGAGATATTGATTGCGACCGGTTAATTCATTGTAACGAAGCTCAAATCCAGGTATTGATCATTTTCAATAAAACTTCGGGTTCAAAAGGTTTTATGATGTAATCAGTAGCTCCAAGTTTCAACGCCTCTGCACGATCAACCTTCTCTGACATAGAAGTGCTGAAAATAAAAGGGATTTCGGCTGTTTGCGCAGTTTGCAATAACAAATGCAACACTTCATGTCCGTCCATAGTATGCATCAACACATCGCAAATAATCAGGTCAGGCAAAAATTCTGTGGCGAGTTCAATTCCTTTTTTTCCGTTTCCGGCAGCTAAAATTTTAAAACCTTCCATTTCCAGATATTCCGTGAGGTTTTCAAGAATTTCTGCATTGTCGTCTATAAGCAATATGGTTTTCATTGGTGGCGCCTGGCCGGATTTGAAAAAACTTAATTGTTTGATCGATTCATTTGTTAATTTGATAATGTAGAATGAAATAAATTTCAATACCTCTGAGTGGTAAAAAAGCAATTCATTTATAAAATGAACTGCTTTTTAAAAATCAGAATCAATAAGGCTCAACGCTTATTTTTTCATTGCGTGGTTTTTACTCACTTCTCTTTGTTGTTCACCGGCAAGGTGATAATGCCCGTTTGCTTTCAGAGTGCTTTCAAAGGCTTTTTCAGTGTGTCCGCTTTCCTGGTGCTTTGCAGCATCTGTGTGGTGTTTTGCAGCTTCTTCAAGATGCTTTGCAGCTTTTTTGTGATTTTCAATTGTCTTTTGATTTTCAGCGGTTGGACTTTTTGTCTCTTCCTTTTTTACGGGTGTTTCTGTATTTTTCATTTTGCTGTATTTAAAATTGTGAATGAATTTTCACAATGAGATAAAGGTGAATACTAATAAAATTATAGTGTTATACATTTTTTACAATAAGTTATATTTTTTGCACAACAAATTTTTGCGAATGAATATTCATCTACAGATATTTGTTTGATTCGTTACCGCCTTCATTTCTGGCAATTTCAGAAGGAAGTACTTTTCCTGAATAGAGAGAAGCATATGCAGCGGTAAACTCAGCTCCAAAAAACAAGATCATTGAGGAATAAGAAACCCATAAAAGAATTAAAATTATTGAACCTGCAGCTCCGTAAGCAGAAGCCGGATGCGCTTTTCCGAAATAAAAAGCAAGCGCAGTTTTTCCAATGGTAAATAATAAACCGGTAAGTAAAGAGCCCAGCCAGACATGTTTCCATTCAATTTTCGCATCGGGCAGTATCTTAAACATAAGCGCGAAAAGAACAGAGATCACGGCAATAGAAAAAAGGAAATTCACACACTCAAAAATGTCTACCACTAAATCTGATGAATTTCTGCTGATCCAGCCTCCCATTGCTGCAAGCGCTGTAGAAAGAACCAAGGATATTAAAAGCAAAAAGGCAATGGCCAGGATCAATCCAAACGAAAAAAGTCTTGATTTAAAAAAAAGCAAAATGCCTTTCTGAGGCACAGCCTTAACCTGCCAGATCATGTTTAATGTTTTTTGCAACTCAACAAACACACCTGTTGCGCCTACAAGTAAAATTGTAATACCTATTATTGAACCAAAAACTGTTGAGCCTGAGCGCCCCGCTTTTGAAAGCATTTCTTTTATCTGTAAAGCGGTGTCAGCGCCAAGCGTTCCGGAAATCTGAGCAACAATTTTTTCGTTAACTGTTTCTTTGCCAAAAAAATAACCTGTTA
>JACMLS010000941.1 GCA_014379485.1 Bacteroidia bacterium
AAAGAAATTGCCACTCTGCTTACAAAATTATCTATGCCAAATGCAAAATTCAGGGCAGAGATCGTTGAAAGTTCAGAATTGAATACAAATGGTTGCGACGAAATTCGTTTTCTTTTTTCCGCAAATAAAGGGGCAGATTTTAAAGAACTTCACAAAGTTGCATCGGGCGGTGAACTATCGCGTTTAATGCTTGCTATAAAATCAATTATCGCAAAACTCACTTCTCTGCCCGCAATTATTTTTGACGAAATTGACACCGGCGTTTCAGGAGATGTTGCCGCAAAAATGGGAAGCATTCTCGAAAAAATGTCGGCAGGAATGCAGGTCATTTCAATTACCCACCTTCCGCAAATTGCAAGCCGGGGAAAACACCACCTGTTTGTTTATAAGCAAGACATAAAGAATAAAACGATCTCTTTTATAAAAGAACTGAACGAAGCAGACCGCGTAATGGAAATTGCAAAAATGCTTAGCACCGGCAAACCAACCGAGGCAGCGCTTTTAAACGCCAAAGAATTACTTAAGAACTGATCTTTCAATTCATTCAACTCCAAAGATCTTCAATGGCTTTAAAAACAGGAATACTAAAGCTGTCAGAAAAAATTCCACCCTTTGTAAAATTTATTTGTAAACTTTTTAGTTTTCAGTTTCTCATTTTTACGTTGCTGCGTTTTGTTTTCTATCTTTTTACTTTTCCATCCAACGCTAAAGAAATAAGTTTTAGCCAAAAATTACTCGCTTTCAGAATGGGCTTTGAGTTTGACATGATCATTATATGTTACTCTCTGTTAGTTCCGCTTATTTTACTTTTTCTTTATTCAATCCTTCAAAAAAATAGGCGCTTGTTTTCATTTTTTGCTTTTCTTTTTGTGTTTGTTTTTTTTTCGCTCACAGATTTTATATGGGCTGCAGATATTCCACTCTACAAACAATTCGGAACACATTTAAGCAACAGCGCTTTTCAATGGAACTCCTCGCCCGGATTTATACTCGGAATTGTTTTCGGTAGTTTTTCTTATTGGGGATTTTTGATCCTGTTCCTCTTTTTTTCTTTGGGAACATTTATTTGGATGAAACCGGCTTTCAGAAAATTTAAAGAAAAAGAAATTCAGTTTGCCGCTAAAAACAAAATCGCTCAACTGCTGTGGTTCATTGTAATTACCGGACTTCTTTTGCTTGGCGGAAGAGGAAGAACCTCTCCCAAAAGTACAACGCACGAGGGACTTGCAATTATATCAGAGAACCACGACCTGAATTCACTTGCGCTGAATCCTTCTTTTACTCTTTTTCGATCTTTACTTCACAAACCGGTGGAAAAATACAAGGTGCCGCAAAACATTGATGAGTACATTGGGTACACAAGAAATTATCTTGGAATGTTTTCTGACTATCAGAAAAATATTTCGCGCACTTCAGAAAAATCAGATTCTACTGTCAAAAAAAATGTGGTGCTGGTGTTTATGGAAAGTATGAGCGTTTACAAATTAGGAAAATACAACGGGAAAGTAACGTATCCCAATATGAATAAACTGATCAGCGAATCTGTTTATTTTGAGAATTTTTTCTCATCAGGCATACACACTTTTAACGGGCTTTTTTCAGGCACTTCCGGGTTTCCTTCTATTAATAATGAACAAGGATTAAAAACCTGCACAAAAAAAGCTTTCAACTCATTGGGGCCTATACTTTCCGAAAACGGTTATGAAAATTATTTTTTTACAACGCACGATCCTGAATTTGATAACATGGCCGGTTATTTTAAAATGAATGATTTTAAAAATATTTACAGCGAGTACCAGATGCCTGCCGGAAAAGCGCTGAGTACTTTAGGAGCTCCGGATCATATACTATATGATAAATTTATTGAAGTGATGAATGCGCGAAAAGTTGCTGCTCCTTTTCTTTCTGTTTTAATGACCGGCTCAGATCATGGTCCCTGGAAAATTCCATCTGATATCTCATTTAAACCCACGGGCCTGAACGAACAGGAAAACGCAGCTCTTTATGCTGACTGGGCTCTTGGAGAATTCATAAAAAAAATAAAAATGCAAGCATGGTACAAGAACACCATTTTTATTTTTACCGGAGATCATGGTTTAAGTGTGCCCGGAAATTATGAAATGCCGATTACCTACCATCATGTTCCACTCGTTTTTCACAACGCTTTGGCTTTTCCCGAAAAAATTTCCAACCTCGGTTATCAGCCGGATCTTACAGCAAGCATTCTCGGACTTTTAAAGATCAATTACACTAACGAAACCTTTGGAATAAATTTGTTCAAAGAATCGCATCCCTTTGTTGTTTTTACGGCTGATAATAAAACCGGCTGTATTGACAAAAACGGATATTTCTATTACCAACTTTTAGATTCAGAAACCAAAAGACTTTTTAACCTCAACGATAAAGAAAAAAAAGATTATTACACTGAGAAGAGAAAACTTGCTGACAGCCTCGAGTACGGTTGTAAGGCAATTTTAGAAAGCACAAAATATTTTTTGAGAAAAGATTATTTTAATTACTGATAAAAACATCC
>JACMLS010000093.1 GCA_014379485.1 Bacteroidia bacterium
AAAAGATAAATAAATAATCAAAACTAAAAAGATAAATAAATGAAAACAATAAGTATTACATTAATGGTATTCCTGGCAATGTTGGGAACTAATTTATCTGCGCAGGAAAAAGCTTCTGCAGAAAAATACGGCAAAACATTGAATGCCGGAGTAGGAATAGGATATTATGGTTATATAGGCCATTCAATACCTGTTCTTCATGCCAACTTTGAATTTGATGTGGCTAAGAATTTTACATTAGCTCCGTTCATTACCTATTATTCTTATCAGAATTATTACTATTGGGGAAATCCTAAATATCCTTATAAAAATTACCGTTATCGTCAGACAGTTATTCCTGTGGGTTTAAAAGCTACCTACTATTTTGATCAACTGCTCAAGGCCGGTTCTAAATGGGATTTTTACCTGGCTGCTTCTGCCGGATTTGCAATAAGAAAAACTACCTGGGAAAGCGGTTATTACGGAGAAACAGTAGTGCAGAACGGAACAAGTGGTTTATACCTGGATGCGCATATAGGAACAGAATTTCACGCAAGTTCAAAAATCGGATTGTTCCTCGACCTTTCTACCGGAATTTCAACTTTTGGTTTGGCAGTACATTTTTAATTTTTCGCCACTTTTAATTTCCACTGATAGAAAACAAAAAAATAAGGAGCTAATGATCGTGATTGTAAACATACTAATTCCGGTAACCGGAGATGGCTCTAACGCCCAGGATGGCGACGCAGAGAACCTGAAATCCGCAACAGAGCGTCTTTGCGGTAAATGGAGAATTGATAGCTATAAAAAAAACGGTATTGATAAGACTTTTTTAAAGAAAGCATATACGGAAGTCTATACGCCGGACGGAAACTATTCTTACTCGTGTGGAAATATTTCGGGAACGGGAAGGTGGACTTTTCAAAATAAGGAAAAAGAAATCAAGTTAATCCACATAAGTAATCCAAGCCCGCTAATAGTAGTGATCTTAAAGCTTGAAGAAAAACAGTTCTGGTATTATTATATGGAGGGAAATGATAAAAAAGAATTTCACATGGTAGAGCAATAAAGAACACAAGCGTTATAAAAAAAGAAAATTTTCAACCAATCAATTTAAATTATTTAAAAACAAATACAAAACAGATGAAAGCAACAAAAACTTTAACGGGAATAGCAGCATTTTTAGCAGGCGCGGTTTCCTTATTTGCCCAGGAAAAAAACCTGGTCATGAACGGTTCTTTTGAGAACACCAGCGGAAAAATACGCAGCACAGGAACTTATTACCTTGCAGACAGTATTTCAAGCTCAAACAATACAACTGTTGATTTGTTCAGCAAAGAGGCCTGCGGACATGATTACGATATTCCAACAAATTACATGGGCACACAGGAAAGTAAAAGCGGAAATAATTACGCGGGCATTATTGCCTTTTACGCAGATGATGCAGGGGTTTTTAAAACGAAACCCGGTTACAGAAAATACAGCGAGTATATACAGCTCTCCTGTAATGCGCCATTGGTTGCCGGAAAAGCGTATACGGTAAGCTATGCCATAAGCCTTGCTGAAAAAAGTGCGTATGCAGTTTCAGGTTTCGGGATTTATTTTTCGAAAGAAAAGACAGATGTAAAAAATAATGCATTTCTGAAAATTGTACCACAAGCTGTTTCATTCGCTATTCTTGGCAACACGGAATGGACAACGTTGACAGGAACGTATGTTGCAAGTGGCGGAGAGCGTTATCTTACCCTTGGTTGTTTTCAAAATGAAATGGATACATTAAAAATCATTGCGGCCAACACAAATAACTCACGCAAAGCGTATTATTATATTGATGATGTGAGCGTGATTGAAGAAATTAACCCGTTAAAAGATCTCAGTATGGTATCTGCCGGAGCCTGTTACCAACTCAACAATTTACAGTTTGAAACTGACAAGGCCGTTATTCTGCCTGGTTCATTTACGGAGATGAAATCACTTTCAGATTTTCTGAAATCTCATCAGGAGGTTGTTGTATATATCAGTGGATATACAGATAAGACGGGTACTGATGAACACAATAATAAATTGTCTGAACAAAGAGCAGCTGCAGTAAAAGAATATCTGGTAAAAGATGGCATAGAGCAAAACCGCATGAAAACAAAAGGTTACGGCGAAAAACACACCATAGATAAACAAAATGAAAATAGCCTTGTGAACCGCCGTGTAGAAATTACAATATGTGCGGCTCCGGCAAGGTAAATTTTCGCAGCTCAAACGTGCAAAAAAAGAAATCAATTAAAATACAAAAAAACAGAAATGGAAAACACGAATAATTCAGGAAAAATAATTGCAGCACTACTGGTAGGCGCTGCAATAGGTGGTGTATTAGGAATTCTTTTTGCACCTGACAAAGGAAGTGAAACCCGAAAGAAAATTTCAGGAAAAACGGAAGATCTTGCCGGATCGCTTAAAGAAAAATTTAATTCTTTTATGGAAGAAGCAAAAAAAGAATTTGAAAGATCGCAGCAAGAAGCAAGTGAGCAGGAAGAGAATTTAATGGAAAACAAAGTTTAAATGAGTGCTGATAACATTATAAAAAAATCTGAAAATGGAA